>JBJKSR010000001.1:0-4533 GCA_046703965.1 Gammaproteobacteria bacterium
GACGGTGAGCGTGGCGCCCCTGCGCACGGGGCGCGCGCGCATCGCCTTCGAGCAGGTGGTGGCGCGCGCCGGCAGTCCCGGTGAACCCCTGGCGACTGCGACGGTCGAAGTAGCATGCGTGGAGCAGGCGCGTTTTCGTGCCTGCGCCATTCCGGATTTCCTGGCAGAAAAAATGAGCTTATGACAACCGATTTTTCCATCTACCACATGATCGCGAGTGCCAGCATCGTGGTGCAGATCGTGCTGGCGATCCTGCTCGTGGCGTCGATCGTTTCCTGGACCGCGATATTCCGCAAGACCGGCGTCCTGCGCCGCGCCGAGGCGGCGGCCCGCGAGTTCGAGTCGCAGTTCTGGTCGGGCGGCGACCTCTCCGAGCTTTACCGCCGCCTGGAAGTCAAGAAGGAGGGCGGGATGTTCGCCAGCGTGTTCCGCGTGGGATTCCGCGAGTTTGCACGGCTGGCGCGGGCCGGGGGCTCCGGCGCCACCGCGCTGGGCAGCGCCCGGCGGGCAATGGCCGCCACGCGGGCCCGGGAGCTGGACCAACTCGAAACCCACATGAACTTTCTCGCCACCGTCGGATCGACCGCGCCCTATGTGGGCCTGTTCGGCACGGTGTGGGGGATCATGGCCGCCTTCCAGGGCCTCGGCCACGCCGAGCAGGCGACGCTGGCGATGGTCGCGCCCGGCATTTCCGAGGCGCTGATCGCCACGGCGATGGGCCTGTTCGCCGCGATTCCCGCCACCATCGCCTACAATCGCTTCGCGCACCAGGTCGACCGCCTCGACGGGCGCATCGAGACCTTCACCGACGAGTTCACCAACATCCTCGAGCATCACCAGTCCACCGTAGCGAAAAATAATGCCTAGGCAACGCCGGAGACTGATGGCGCAGATCAATGTCGTGCCGTACATCGACGTCACGCTAGTGCTGCTGATCATCTTCATGATCACGGCGCCGCTGCTTACGCGCGGTGTGAAAGTGCATTTACCTAGCGCTGACGCCAAACCGTTGTCTCAGAAGGAGCTGGAACAGCACCAGCCCGTCGTGCTCACGGTAGACAAGACCGGCCGTTTTTACATGAATATTGGTGCGCACCCGAATAAACCGGTGACGCCTAATATGGTCGTTGCGATGACGCAAATCGTTCTGAAACAGTCACCTAAGACCCCCGTACTGATACGCGGTGATGCTGGTGTCAATTATGAAGATGTCATGCAGGGCATGGTGCTTCTACAGAAGGCCGGGGTTACAAATATCGGATTGATCACCAATCCCAAGAACCCGCCTCAGGTTCGTGTCCTCAAGGGCAAGCCGTGATCGGTGCTGCTTTGCAGTGGATTCGTTCACACCCCCTGACTCTGGGGCTGTCAGTGTTGCTGCATGTTGTCATTGGTGCATTGCTGATCCTGGGGACTTCGCTGCACGGCGCGAATCCGAACGATATGCCCGGAAGGGGAAGCGAGCACAATCCGATCCAGGCGGTGGTGGTCAAGTCGTCCGATTACGAGGCCGCCGAGAATTCGATCAGGCAGGCCCAGGATGCACGCGAGGCCCATGCGCGGAAACTGAAGGCCGAAGCCGAGCAGGCGGAAAGGCAGCGTGCCCGGGCCGAGCACGAGCTGGCGCAGCTCAAGCAGCAGAAGCAGTCGACGGCGAGCGATGTGGCCAATACGCAGAAACAGCTCCAGAGCCAGTCGCAGCAGTTGCAGCAGCTCAAGGCGCAGGCCGACAAGATGGCGCAGCAACGCAAGGAATACGAAGACAAGATCGCCAAGCTCAAGGCCGAGGCGGGCAAGGCGAAGAAGCAGCAGGCCGAGGAAAAGGCGATGCTCGCCAGGGCCCAGGCGTCGGCCGAGGCGGCGCGCAAGGCCCAGGTGCAGCAGCAGATGCAGGCCGAGCAGGAAGCGCAGATGAAGAGGGATCGCGGCAACTGGGTGGCGGCCATCGCGCAACGCGTGACCCGGAACTGGATTCGTCCGCCCAATACGCCGCAGGGACTGGACTGCTTCGTGAAGATCACGCAGTTGCCCAGCGGGCAGGTGGTCAACGCGGTCATGGAGCGATGCAACGGCGATTCGGTCGTCCAGCAGTCAATCCTGACTGCGGTCCGCAAGGCGTCGCCTTTGCCGACGCCCGACAATCCCGACGTGTTCTCGCGACAGATTACTTTCGAATTCCAACGCGACCAGAGTTGAGGTTCCCATGCGCAAGATAGTGTTTCTTTCCCTGTTTGCCGTGGCCGCCGTGGCGTGCGCCGCAACGGCCCGCGCCGATCTGGTGATCAAGATCACGCAGGGCGTCAACCAGCCCACGCCGGTCGCCGTATCGCCGTTCGCCTGGAACGGCGCGGGACAGGCGCCGGTGAACGTGGCTGGGGTAATCTCGAGCGACCTCGCGCGCAGCGGGCTGTTCGCGCCGCTTCCCGTATCGAAGATGCTGGCCAAACCCAACGCCGACAGCCAGGTGAACTTCACGAACTGGAAGGCCGTGAGCGTCAATGACCTGGTCGTCGGGTCGATCGACGTCAACGGCAAGACGGCGCAGATCCGGTTCCGCCTGTTCAACGTCTACACCGGCCAGCAACTGCTTGGATATTCCATGCCCGCCCAGGTCGACGACCTGCGCTTCGCCGCCCACGAAGTCGCCGACAAGGTCTACCAGCAGCTCACCGGCACGCCGGGCGCCTTCGCCACGCGTATCGCCTATGTCAAGCACCTGGGCAACGGGAAGGGCTCCAAGTGGGACCTCATCGTGGCCGATTCCGACGGCGCCAACGCGCAGGCCGTCGTGAAGTCGTCGCAGTTGCTGATGTCGCCGGACTTTTCGCCCGACGGAAAGAAGATCGCCTACGTGCAGTTCGAGCACGACGAAAGCCACATCTACATCCAGGACATAGCGACCGGAAAGCGCAAGGTGGCCCTGACGCATGCCGGCATCAACGGTGCCCCGGCGTTCTCGCCCGACGGCAGCGAACTCGCGCTGGTGCTATCCACGCGTCCCGGCGATCCCGACATCTACCTGCTGGACCTTGCCACCGGCAACCTTCGCCAGGTTACGCACAGCCCCGCGATCGATACCGACCCGGCGTGGATGCCCAACGGCAAGGCCCTGGTCTTCACCTCGGACCGCGGCGGCTCGCCCCAGTTGTACGAACTCTCCCTGAAGCCGGGCGCCAAGCCCCGGCGAATAACCTGGAACGGCAGCTACAACGCGCGTGCCGCGGTATCGCCGGACGGCAAGTCCGTGGCGCTGGTGCATCGGGAGAACGGCTCGTTGCGAATTGCGGTGCTGGATCTGGCGACCGGCAACATGCGCCTGCTCACCAACGGCCCGACCGACGTTTCGCCGAGTTTCGCGCCCAACGGCGCGATGATCCTCTACAGCACGGGCTCCGGGGACAATCGCAAGCTGGCCACCGTGTCGGTTGACGGCCGGGTGCACGAGGAGCTGACCGGAAGCGCGGGGGCCCTGTCCCAGCCCGTGTGGGGCAAGATTCCCTGAGGCCCGGCATCACGCGGAATTCACCTGGCGGCGCGATACTGATCGGCCCGGGGGGGCACCGCGCGAGCGGGGGCGCCGCCGGGCCGGTGATTGCGGCGTCCTTTGAAACCTCGGGCGCCCGTCCGGGTCTTAACGCCTGGTTGTTTAAAATGATCGACCGGGCCTGTAATATGGCTTTTCGTGGATCCCAAAGGAGGACGGCATGAAGCGACTGTTGATCCTGGCGGCCCTGGTTTCAGGGCTGGCGCTGGCCGGATGCCAGAGTTTTCCGACACAGGCACCTGCCGCAGGCAGCCAGGCGGCACCGTCTTCGGCATCCACGACGGGCGCGATGGCGAGCGGCACCTCGAGCGGCCAGGCCCTTCCCGCCGGCGGCGGCATGGAGCAGACGCCGAGCGCCGGTCCGGGCAGTTCGCCGGAGTCGCGCACGGTCTATTTCGACTTCAACAAGTCGGTGGTCAAGCCGCAGTATTTCCCGCTGCTGAAAAAGCAGGCGGAATATCTGTCGACCCATCCCGGGGCGCAGGTGCTGCTCGCCGGCTACACGGATGACCGCGGGACGTGGGAATACAACATCGGCCTGGGCGGGCGCCGCGCGGCGGCGGTGCGCCAGTTCCTGCTCCTGCAGGGCGTGAACAAGGGTCAGATCAAGACCATCAGCTACGGTGAGGCGTACCCGGCCGATCCGGAGGACAACGAAGCCGCGTGGGCGAAGAACCGACGCGTCGTCATCAACTTTCAATCCGGGGGGCAGCAATGAAGATCCGTAACGCGCTGGCTTTGATCGCCGTGAGCGGCTGCGTGCTGCTCGCCGGCTGCGCGACGCACGTGGCGCCCGACGATCCGGTTTATCAGAAACTGGACGCGATGCAGCAACAGATTGCGCACATGCGAAAGCAGCTCGCGGGGCAGGGCGTCATGGACCTTGCGTCCAACCAGCAACAGCTTCAGCAGGAAGTCTCCGACCTGCAGGGGCAGATCCAGGATCTGCAGCACCAGATACAGCAGTCGCAGAATCGGCAGCAGAACGT
>JBJKSR010000002.1:0-3345 GCA_046703965.1 Gammaproteobacteria bacterium
CCTGGGGTGTGGCTGCCATGGCTGCCGATTCGCCAGCGGGCCAGAGCAGCCCGCAGCATGGCGTGATCGGCGACACGGCGCTCTCCGGAACGAAGGCGCCTCTCGATCCCCGCCCCGGCAACGCGCAGTTGCACTCCGCTGCACCCGAAGTCGTGGCCATTCCCATGACCCAGCCGAAGCTGCCGCAGGTGATCGTCATTGGCAATACGCCGCTTGCGGGCTTCGGCCTGCCGCTCAACGAGATCCCGTCCAACGTGCAGACGGCGAGCAGCCTGCAAATGCAGCGACAGTCGAGCACGGACATCGCCGATTACCTCAACAACAACTTCAGCGGTATCAGCGCCAGCGACAGCGCCGGCAGCCCATTCCAGACGGACATCTACTACCACGGCTTTGCCGCTTCACCCCTTATCGGCACGCCCGAGGGCCTCTCGGTGTACGTCGACGGCGTGCGCGTCAACGAGTCCTTCGGCGACACGGTCAACTGGGACCTGATCCCGCAATCGGCGATCAATACGATATCTCTGATTTCGGGTTCGAACCCCGTGTTCGGCCTCAACACGCTCGGCGGTGCGCTCTCGATACAGACCAAGAGCGGGCTGACCAACCCGGGTTCAGAGCTCGAAGCCTATGGCGGCTCCTTCGGGCGCCGCGTGGTACAGGCCGAAACCGGCGGCACCGTCGGTGCATTCGACTACTTCTTCACGGGGAACTACTTCTACGAGAACGGCTGGCGCGAAGTCTCCTCCACGCGCGTCACGCAGGGCTTCGGCAAAGTGGGCTGGCATAATGCGAATACCAACATCGACCTCACCTATACGTACGCGGACAATTTCCTCTATGGCGACGGTGCCACACCGCTCAGCATGCTCTACTACCGTCGCAACCAGACCTATACGCCCGACTATACGCGCAACCTCATGAACTTCGTGAACCTGATGGGCACGCAGTCGCTGAGCGCTCATCTGCTGCTCACGGGCAATGTCTACTTCCGCTACCTGCACACGTATGTCTCCAACGGCAACGTTAATGATTACTATCTTGAGAGCAACTACGCGGGGCCCCCGACCGATTGCACGAACCCGGGCGCCAATCCGGCGACACTCGCGTACTGCGAGCCGGGCCAGGATGCCACCTCGCACACGAGTCAGCGCTCGAGCGGGCTCAGCCTTCAGCTGACCGATTCGCAGAGTATGTTTGGTTGGAAAAATCAGGCGATCGTGGGCGTCGATTACGACAACGCCAACGATCGCTTCTCCCAGGCCTATCAGTACGGCGGGATCGCCGCAGATCATTTTCTGGTCTATGTTCCGAGCCCGTATAACAACGCAAATGTCATAACCGTGAGTGGCGGGAACAGAATATTCGGAGCGTACGTCACCAACACGCTGTCGCCGAGCGCGCTGCTGCACATCATCGCGGCCATGCGCTACAACAGCAGTGGCGAGACGATCAACGGCTACTCAATCGACACCGATCCGGCCGATTACGGCAACGGCTTTCTCCGCCCGACCTCTGTCGCGGGAGATGACGGCTTCGTCCGCATCAATCCGTCGATCGGCTTGACGGTCACGCCGTCGGAACATGCGACCTACTATGCGAACTATGACGAAGCCAGTCGTGCGCCCACCGTCCTCGAGCTTGGCTGCGCCAATCCGGCTGTGCCGTGCGGTCTGCCGGATGACTTCGCCAGCGACCCGAGCTTGAAGCAAGTCGTCGCGCACACTGTGGAGATCGGCTTGCGCGGGGACCTTCCGAGTGGGGCTCTCAACTGGTCCGCGGATGTATTCCACACGGTCAATAGCAACGACATCCAGTTCATTGCCAACGCCACCAATGGCGGCTACTTCCGCAATGTCGGGAACACGCTGCGCGAGGGTGTCGATATCGCGTTTGGCGGAAGAGAAGGATCGCTGACCTGGAAGCTTGCCTACAGCTATGTCGATGCGACCTTTCAGTCGACATTTACGGTGGCTGCGGCTTCCAACAGCACCGCCGATGCGAATGGCCTCATCGTGGTGCGCCCGGGTGATCATATACCGCTGGTGCCGCAGAATACCGGTCGGCTGATTCTCGGCTACCACTTCGGCTGGCATCTCGATCTCGGTGCGAACCTGATCTTCGCCTCCGGCTCGTATCTGCACGGGAACGAGAACAACGCCAACGTTGCCGGAACGACCGATCCGGCCACCGGCGCCTACATCTCCCCGACCGGCACGGGATGGATCCCGAGCTACACGCTGCTCAATTTCAACGCCACCTATCACATCGACAAGGACATCGCGGTCTTCGCGCGGTTGGTCAATGCGCTGAACAAGCAATACTATACGGCGGGTTTCCTGGCGCCGGATGCCTACCGGCCGAATGGCACGTTGCTCACCAATCCGAACGAATGGACCAATCAGAACGGCGTGATTCCGGGCGCGCCGCGCGGCATCTGGATGGGAGTTCGGGTCCGATACTGAGCGTGCGGCTGTTGATGGCGCCGCCGGGTCGTCTCGCGCAAGACGGAGTGGTGTAGCGAGCGCCGGCAGACCGGCGCGGAGTGCTCACTCGCCCCGCGCTTCGCGCTCGGCCGCATCGATTGCCGCTGCAACCTGACTGTCGGCGTCCTCGATAGCCTGTCTCGTGCAGCGTGCGGGGCTCTCGGACTGGCGCGGATAGAGTCGCTCGAGCTGCTCGCATGCAAAGCGGGCGGTTTCGGCGATGCGATCGCGCAGCGCTTCCTGGCCGGACTGAGTGGTGAGATCGAGATCGGAGTAGCTCACCAAGTGGGTGAGGGTGACCTGGTCGGCCGGCGCCTCGAGGCCGGGGCGTCCGGCGAGGACTGGGGTCAGGATGCTCACCTCGACGCTGATGGTCTTAGGGGAGACTTGCGCGTAGGCGAGGGCTGCCAGGACTGCGCTGGCGGTGAGCAGGACGATGCCGATGCGGCGCATGCGCTCTCGAACGCGGATCATGCTGACACCTCGGTGCGCATGGGGATGCGGTTCCTGTCGACATCATAGTTGCTGTGCCGAGGTGTCATATAGGCACTTCCCGCCGCGGCGAGCGCGCTGAATAGGTAATCATTCGGATGGTATTGCCCCATACGGGGACAGCAGTGTAGCGAGCGTGGCCCGCTCTGGCGGCCAAGTGCCGGCGTCTGTCCGCAATGCGCTCGGCGCGCACGGTTCGCGGGCAGGAGTTCGGGAATATGGCTGGCACACGCCGCACAGCAGCAAGACCGTCAATCGAGCGTATCCTGGTGCCACTTGATTTTTCCGCAGGCGCCGGGCGTGCGCTCGAGCGTGCCGCATGGATCGCGGCTACGACGCAGTGTGAGGTCCATCTGCTGCATGTGCT
>JBJKSR010000003.1:0-8286 GCA_046703965.1 Gammaproteobacteria bacterium
CCGGCGCCGGTAACCGAAAGCTACGCCAACCTCATTCCCACGCCGCTTGGCGGTACCCATGTGACCGGCCTGCGGCAAGGTTTGACCGAGGCGCTGCGCGAGTTCTGTGAATTCCGCAATCTGTTGCCACGCGGCGTGAAGCTCGCCCCCGAGGATGTTTTCGACAACGTGGCCTACGTGGTGTCGTTCAAGCTGCACGACCCGCAGTTTTCGGGACAGACCAAGGAACGGCTGGCCTCGCGCCGGGCCGCCCCGTTCGTCTCCGGCATCGTCAAGGACGCGCTCTCGCTGTGGCTCAACCAGCATGCCCAGGCCGGCGAGGAGATCGCGCGACTCGCGATCGCACGCGCCGGCGAACGCCACCGCAAGGCGAAGGTGGTGCGCAAGCGCGAAACACAGGGCCCGGCGCTGCCGGGCAAGCTTGCCGACTGCAGTTCCGGTGACCTGGAGCGCACCGAGCTATTCATCGTCGAGGGCGACTCGGCGGGCGGTTCCGCCAAGCAGGCCCGTACGCGGGATTTTCAGGCCATCCTGCCGTTACGCGGCAAGATCCTCAACACCTGGGAGATGGATTCCGACCGGGTCCTGGCATCGCAGGCGATTCACGACATCGCGGTGGCGCTGGGCCTCGAGCCCGGCAACGCCGAACTGTCCAAGCTGCGCTACGGCAAGGTGTGCATCCTGGCCGACGCCGATTCCGACGGCGCGCACATCGCGACGCTGCTCTGCGCGCTGTTCGTCAGGCACTTCCCCGCGCTGGTCGAGGCCGGACGGGTGTACGTTGCGATGCCGCCGCTGTACCGCATCGACGTCGGCAAGTCGGTGTACTACGCGCTCGACGAGGAAGAGCGCGCCGGCGTGCTCGACACGGTCGCGGCCGAACGTTCGAGCGCGAAGCCCGTGGTCACGCGCTTCAAGGGTCTCGGCGAGATGAATCCCATGCAGCTGCGCGAGACGACGATGGCGCCCGAGACGCGGCGCCTGGTGCGCCTGACCGTGGAGCACGGCGACGATACCGCGGCGCTGCTGGACATGCTGTTGGCCAAGGCCCGCTCGGGTGAGCGCCGCACCTGGCTGGAAGACAAGGGCAACCTGGCGGAGATCTAGCACGAATGAGGTTGGGTGAAATGCAGCTACAGAGAGCGCAGAGTGCACGGAGCGGGAAAGAGAGCAAGCCCCGTGATCTCCGGGCGCTCTGTGGGTGCATTTTCCCTGAATGGGAAGCGCGAAAATGATCAATGGGCATCGGACGGTCTGAAAGGATGGCAACAAGCGACATCGAACACGAGAGCCTCGCGCTCAAGGGCTTTACCGAAAAGGCGTACCTCGACTACGCGATGGCGGTCATCCTCGACCGCGCGGTGCCGCACGTGGCCGACGGCCTCAATCCCGTGCAGCGGCGCATCCTCTACGCGATGTCGGAGCTGGGGCTGGCGGCCACCGCCAAGCCGAAGAAGTCGGCGCGAACGGTCGGCGACGTCCTCGGCAAGTTCCATCCGCACGGCGACATGGCCTGCTACGAGGCCATGGTGCTCATGGCGCAGCCGTTCTCCTACCGTTATCCGCTGATCGACGGCCACGGCAACTGGGGCTCACTCGACGACCCCAAATCGTTTGCCGCAATGCGTTACACGGAGGCCAAGCTCACGCCGTTCGCCCAGGTATTGCTCGACGAGCTGGGGCAAGGCACCGTCGACTGGCTTCCGAACTTCGATGGCACGCTCCAGGAGCCGCGGCTGCTGCCGGCGCGCGTACCCGTGGTGCTCGCCAACGGGGCGAGCGGCATCGCCGTGGGCATGGCCACCGACATTCCCCCGCACAACCTGCGCGAGCTGGCCGACGCGGTGGTCGCGTTGATCGACGATCCGGAAATCAGCGAAGCGAAGCTGCTGAAGAAGGTCAAGGCGCCGGACTTTCCCACCGGCGGCGAACTGGTGACGCCGGCGGCCGATATCCGCGCGATTTACCGCAAGGGAAACGGCAGCCTCAAGCTGCGTGGCACCTGGGAACGCCAGGGCGGTGACATCGTCGTCACCGCCTTGCCCTACCAGGTGCCGGCCTCGCGCGTACTCGAACAGATCGCGCGCGAGATGCAGGCCAAGCGCCTGCCGATGGTGGAGGACCTGCATGACGAATCGGACCACGAGCAGGCGGTAAGGATCGTGGTGCAGTTGCGCTCCAACCGGGTGGATGCGGACGCGGTCATGGCGCATCTGTTCGCGACCACCGAACTGGAAAAGAACATCCGTGTCAATTTCAACGTTATAGGACTGAACGGCAAGCCGCAGGTCAAGGCGCTTCGGACGTTGCTCGCCGAGTGGCTGGAATTCCGCATTGCGACGGTGCGCCGGCGCCTCGAGTGGCGCCTGGAGCGGGTGGAGAAGCGCCTGCACCTGCTGGAAGGCCTGTTCAAGGTCTTGCTGGACATCGACGAGGTCATTCGCGTCATCCGCACGGAGGACGAGCCGAAGCCCGCGCTGATGGAACATTTCGGCCTCAGCGAGGCGCAGGCCGATTACGTGCTCGAGACGCGCCTGCGCCAGCTGGCGCGGCTGGAGGAGATAAGGTTGGAAGCGGAGAACCGCGCGCTCAACGCCGAAGCCAAGTTGCTGCGGGCGGACCTGCGCGACGAATCGCTCCTCAAGGCGCGGGTGCGCAAGGAGTTGCTGGCGGACGTCAAGCGCTACGGCGACGAACGTCGTACCATCCTGGTGGAGCGTGAAGCCGCCAAGGCATTCGATGAGGCGGATCTCGTCTCCCGGGAGCCGGTCACGGTGATCCTTTCCCGTCACGGCTGGGTACGCGCGGCCAAGGGTCACGATGTCGACCCGGCAACGCTAAGTTATCGAACCGGGGACGACTTCCGGGCAGCGGCGTCGGCCCGGCTGAACCACACGATTGCGTTTCTGGATTCCACCGGTCGCGTCTACAATCAGCCGACTCACGCGCTGCCTTCCGCGCGCGGCCACGGCGAGCCGTTGAGCGGCCGCCTCGACCCGCCCGCGGGCGCGCGTTTCGTCTCGGTGGCCGGGCTCGAGACAGCGCCGCAAGTGCTGGTGCTTTCCACGAGTGGGCACGGATTCCTCACGGCGGCCGAGGGGCTGACGGTGCGTAACAAGTCGGGCAAGCAGTTGCTGAATCCGGCCGGGGAAAGCGAAGCCCTGGCGCTCGTCTCTCTGACCGGGGAAAACGAGCGCATCGCCCTGGTCACCACCGCGGGATACCTGCTCGTGCTGGAGGCGGGTGAGGCACCGGTTCTCGCGCGGGGCAAGGGCGTAAAGCTCATCGGCATTCCGCCCAAGGCCTTTTCCTCGGGCGAGCGGCTGCTGGATGCCGCCGTATTGCCCGCCGGTGCGTCGCTGAGGATCGAGGCGGGACAGCGCCACAAGATCATGGATCCGGCAGAGCAGGCGGATTACATGCGCGGGCGGGGCAGGCGCGGACTCAAGCTGCCGCGCGGCTTCCAGAATGTCGATCACTTGCTCGCTGCCTAGGACGCACCGCGGCCGCCGCTTTCTCAGCCTTCCTTGTAAGCGGCCTCGAACGAAGGGTCCTGGGCGTCGAATATTTCGGCGTCCCCTATCACGCTTCCGTCGAACGCCGTGATGCCCAGGTTGTAGAGCTTTGCCATGAGGGTGGGATCGCTGACGCCGGACGCGACGATGCGGCAATTCTTTTCGGCCAGTTCCCGGGCGAGCGCGGTGACGCGCCCGGCGAGCGCTTCGTCCTCGCCGAGCTTTATCACGCAGTCCGGCGACAGGCGCAGGCATTCGAACGGGATGCGCTGCAGCAGCTTGTCGGCGTTATCGTTGGGCGTGTAGTTGCGCAGGCCGAATCCGCAGTTGAGTTCATGCACCGTTTTTACGAAGGCCTCGACTTCGGACACGTGATGCAGCGCGTCTTCGGTGCCCAACTCGAAGATCAGGCTCTTGGCGGGCAGCCGTGCCTTGGTGCGCTTGACCAATGCCATAAGGTAAGTGCCGAGCCCCTTGTCCTGCATTACGGCGGGACTGAGCGGCACGATGACCTGGGTGTTTTCCTCCGTGTTCAAGAGGCGAAGCAGGGCGATGAACGCGTGGCCGATCAGTCGTTGTTCGAGAGACTGGGCCAGGTTCAAGCGGGCGGCGGGCTCCATGAAAGTCTCCGGAAGAATTTCCTTGCCCTCGCGGTCGAGCAGCCGCGCGGTTGCTTCGTGCAGCTTGTTGGCATTGGACAGATCCTCGATGGGTCTCAACGCAATGGCGAAGCGCTGCTCCTCCAGGGCTTCGTTGATGACCGCTGCCCAGCCGGTATCGTCCGTATCCGCTGCGGTTATGGCCCCCGACGCGGCTGCGCGGCTTACCGAGCCCGGCACGTTCGAGACCGCGTCCAGCGCCTGCTGGGCCAGCTGTTCCAGGCGGCGCACGCGGTCGATCGGGGCGATGCCCGCGCAGAACCCGACCAGGCTCGAGCGGTTGCTCGTCTCGAAAATGTGCTCGCCAAGGGCCTGCAGTACCGCTTGTGCCCACTTCTGGACTCTCTGCTCGTCCTTGCGGCTGACGATTGCCAAAACGGTCAGGCCGTCAATGCGAACCACGAGGTCGTCGTCCTCGAGCAGGGGCGAAAGGGTGGTGGCGATACTGGAGCCGGCCTCGGCTATACCCAGCGGGCCGAAAGTGGATAGTGCCTTGTCCGGGTCGGCCGGCCGGAAGGCGACCAGGGCCCTTACGGATCCGGAAAGGGGGCGGTTGATCCGCTCCGCGGCGACCGGCGCGAACACCGACGGCCAGAGCAACCTCGAATCGGGCTCGCATTGCTGCATGACCCGAAGCTTGGCGGCGAGGCGCTTGCTTTCGGTTTCCAGATCGTCGATCTGCTTCAGCGCCTCGGATGTGCCGGCCGCCTGGTGATTTTCGCTCGTGGTGGCGGTGAACTGGATCTGCTGCTCTCCGTCGATTTCTGCGATCCCGAGTGTGAGCGCCAGTCCGAAGTCTTCGCCATCGGCCTTTCGTCCCTTGCACTCGATGGTTTCTTCCGATCTCTTGCCGCGAGCCAGGCCGCGCAGGACTTTCTTCAGCGTCTCGTGGTCGGACGCCGCGAAAAGATCCATGATCGGCAAGCCGACCAGGTCGTCGGGCGAAGCGTAGCCGAAGTACTTGGCCCAGGCGGGGTTGGCACTGGAGATAACGCCTTCCTGGGAGTAGGCGATGGCGTTCTGGGCGCCGGCGATCAGGCTGCGCAGCCGCCGGCGGTTTTCCTCGAGTTCGCGCTCGAGGACGCTCAGCCGCGCATATTCGTTGCGGTTTCTGCGTTCGCGCCTCGCCACGGCGGCCAGCAGCCCGGTATCCGCCAGGCTCACCTGCGAGGCCGCCCCGGACTCCATCGCCGCCGCCGCCTGAGCCGCTTCGTGCTGGGCGCTGACGATGATGACCGCGGAGCCGATGTTCCGCGCAGCCGCGATCACCTCCTTCAGCGCGGGTTTCCGCGTATCGCTGAAATAAAAGACCAGTTCCGGCTGGGTCTTTTGCTCGTCCCAGCCGGCCGTTGTATCGACCCACTGCGGATGCACGGCAAGCCCTTCCCCCCGGAGCAGGCCGTTGAGCATCTCAGCCTTGTTCTGACTGTCGCTGACAACCAGTATTGGAATGATGTCGAGCTCTTGCACGGAGCGCACTGTTAAACGTTCTTTGGCCACCTATTTATAACACTTGTATGGTGCTCATGCCAGAATTTCCTTCGCGGGAGCGCCCGGCGTTTCGCGTGCCAGCCGGGGGACGAGGTAGCCGGGCAGGCGCGCTCGCAATTCGGCGACCAGATTTTCCGCCCGTTCTTCGGTAACGTCAAAATGCGACGTACCGGATACCGCGTCCGGCAGGTGCAGGTAATACGGCAGGACGGCGGCATCGAACAGGGCGTGCGACAGCTCGGCGAGGGTGTCGGCATCGTCGTTGACGCCGGCCAGCAGCACCGACTGATTGAGCAGAAAGCGCAGGACCGGGCGTAGGCGCCCGCATGCCCTGCGCACCGGATCGTCAATTTCACGCGGATGGTTCGCATGCACGACCAGGGTAACGGGCAGGCGGCTCGCCCCGATCCAGTCGAGGAGCGTGTCGTCCACCCGCTCCGGCAACACGATGGGCATCCGGGTGTGTACGCGCAGCGAACGCAGGTGCGGTATCCCCCCCAGCCGCTCGCTCAGGCGCCCCAGTTCGGCGTCGTCCAGCATCAACGGGTCGCCGCCGGAAAGGATCACCTCTTCCAGGCCGGTATCGGCGGCGATGGCCTCCAGTGCGGCTTCCCATGCCCCGCGCCTGGGGTTTTCGCCGGTATACGGGTAGTGGCGGCGGAAGCAGTAGCGGCAGTGTATGGCGCAGGCACCGCTGGTGACCAGCAGGGCGCGGCCCCGGTACTTGACGAGCAGCCCCGGCGCACGGCGGGCGTCCGCCTCCGCCAGCGGATCGGTCACATAGCGGGCAGGCTGCGGCCCGAGCTCGGGGGCGGCGGGAAGCACCTGGCGGAGCAGTGGATCGGAGGGCTCGCCCCGCGCCATGCGGGCCAGGTAGCCGCGTGGGACGAGCGTTCGCAACGCGCCGTGCGCCCCGGTGTCCGCGACGGCCGCCGGCAAATCCAGCCGCCGTGCAAGTTCCGCGGGGTCGCGGACGGCGGCCGCCAGTTCCCTGCGCCACGCGGCGGTTGCCGGGACCGTTATCATAGTGTGGTTCTGCCGCCTCATACGCGGCCATTTTAACGAGCTACGGGGCACGATGTCATGGCGAGTTTCAGCACCAACGAATTCAAATCCGGACTCAAGATCATGCTCGACGGCGATCCCTACACGATCGTCGACAACGAGTTCGTCAAGCCCGGCAAGGGGCAGGCCTTCAATCGGGTCAAGGTCCGCAACCTGAAGACGGGGCGGGTCATCGACCGCACCTTCAAGTCGGGGGAATCGGTGGAGGCGGCCGACGTGCACGAGACCGACATGCAGTACCTCTACAATGACGGCCACTTCTGGCACTTCATGACGCCCGATACCTTCGAGCAGTTCCAGGCCGACGAGGCGGCCATGGGCGATGCCGCCAAGTGGGTGAAGGGCGAGGAGATCTGCCGGGTGACCCTGTACAACGGCAGCCCGCTGGCCGTGGAGCCGCCGAACACCGTGGAACTCACGATTACCGAGACCGATCCCGGGGTGCGCGGAGACACGTCCGGCGGTGGCGTCAAGCCGGCCACGCTGGAGACGGGCGCCGTCGTGCGCGTGCCGCTGTTCGTGAACGAGGGCGAGACGATCAAGGTCAACACGCGTACGGCGGAGTACCTGTCGCGCGCATGAGCGCTTCCCCCGGTCCCGGCGAGACGGCCGCCGGCGGAATTCGGGACAGTCAATGGCGGCCGGCGGCCACATTGGATGCGCTGCGTGCCCGGGCGCATCTACTGGACGCATTGCGTGGCTGGATGCGGGCCGAGGGCCTGCTCGAAGTCGAAGTCCCGTTGCTGTCCCGTGGGGGTTCCCCCGAACTGCACCTCGAAAGCCTGTACGTGCCGGGTGCCTTCCCCGACGGCGCGCCGGGCTGGCTCGGGACCTCGCCCGAGTTCCATCTCAAGCGCCTTCTCGCAGCCGGTTGCGGGGATGTCTACAGCGTGGCGCGGGTGTTCCGCGGGGCCGAGGCCGGGCGCCTGCACAACCCGGAATTCACGCTGGTCGAATGGTATCGGTGCGACGTCGGGCTGTCCCGGCTGATGGGCGACATCGAGGCGCTGCTGGCGCGCCTGCTTCCGGCTGCCCTGCTCGCCCGCCCGCCGGAGCGCCTGACTTACCGCGAGGCCTTTCTGCGCCATGCCGGGCTCGATCCTTTCGACGCCCCGCTGGACGAACTGCGCCGGCGATGCGGCGACGGGGCGGGTGACGATCGGGACGCGCTGCTCGATCGGATCACCGGGTTCGAGGTGTACCCGAGGCTCGGCGAGGCCCGCATTACGCTGGTCCACGACTTTCCCGCCAGCCAGGCTTCGCTGGCCCGCGTGCGGGGCGGAGAGCCCCCGGTCGCGGAACGGGTCGAGGCCGTCGTCGCGGGCGTCGAATTGGTCAACGGTTTCGCGGAACTGATCGACGCGGCAGAGCAGCGCCGGCGGTTCGAGGCCGACCGCGACGCGCGGCGGGCGCAGGGGCGCGATTGCCCCGCGACGGACGAGCTCTTCCTGGCCGCGCTGGACGCCGGGCTGCCGCCCTGCGCGGGGGCGGCGATGGGCTTCGACCGGGTGGCCATGCTCGCGTTGGGGGCCGACAGCCTGGAGGCAGTGCAAGCC
>JBJKSR010000004.1:0-4272 GCA_046703965.1 Gammaproteobacteria bacterium
GTAGAACAGCCTGCCCGCGAGGACGTATACTCGACCTACCTTCGAAGCAGGCCAAGGGGAATCCTATGAGCAAAGGCATGGATCAAAAGAGGGAAACCAAGAAGAAGCCGGCGAAAACCTTCGGCGAGAAGCGTGCGGCAAAACGCGAAAAGCGGCAGGCGAGAGGACGCTGAGAGGCGGCCGCACTGCACCGATCCGCTGGCTTGCCGGCCATCGCCACGACGTCCACGCTTCGGTCACCGAGGAAGCCGGGAAGGACCCGGCTCCGGCGACTGCGCGCGATCCGAAAGTAAAAGAAGCGCGCCTCAGGGCACGTGACGCGGTCGATACAGCTTCGAAACGCCCGAGCGTCGACTCATCGGAATGAAGGCAGTTTGCGTCAAGGCGAAACCAGGCTGCGCCCAATCCCTCGTGTTCAGCATTGACATGCGAAAATTCCGTAGATCGAACTTTCCCGTCGCGTCAGTCGATTACGCGACGTCGGCCTCGAACTCGCCCCCAACTCCCCAAGCCGCGGCACCGCAACGTGGTGTTTCAGGGATTCTGCGGATCATGTAGGGACGACAGTGCCGAACTCTCCCGACGGGCTTGACGAAGCCTAGGCGCGTGTATAGCCAATGCGCGCCCGGAGCGCTGCAAAGCGAGGACTCGCCTGCTCCGGCATGAGTGCGCCGTTTCATTTGCGGGCCACAGGGGGCGCACGACTGCTCCGCAGGGCAACCCTGCGCCAACGTTGAATGAAAATCGTGCCGTACTTATCGCGCTGTTGCAGTACCTCACGGCCGGCACTTGGGGAAACGAGACGGGCCTGTGAACGAATCGGGGTATACTTCTGCGGTTGCGCAACGCTGTTAATTTCTTGTAGGAGACGCGGCATGCGATTGTCCCGCCTATTGATGATGGTGGCGCTTACTGCACTCGGCAGTGTCGGGCTCGGCGCAGGCGCTCACGCCCAATCGTATAGCCCAAAGCTGTTTTCGCAGATGCGCTGGCGGCCGATTGGGCCGTTGCGGGGCGGTCGCGGGCGCGCGGTCGCGGGCGTGCCGGGCGAACCAAACGTGTTTTACATAGGCAACGATGACGGTGGGGTCTGGAAATCCATCGACTACGGGAATAGCTGGACGCCGATCTTTGACAAGGAGCCGACCAGTTCAATTGGTGCCATTGCGGTTTCAGTCTCCGATCCGAACGTGATTTATGTAGGCACGGGGGAAAGCAACATACGACCCGACCAGTCTACCGGCATGGGCATGTATAAATCCATCGACGCCGGCAAGACTTGGAGTTTCATAGGGCTGCGCAACACGCAGGACATCGCGATGTTCGCGGTGGATCCGAATAATCCGAACCGGGTATTTGTCGCTGCGCTTGGCCACGTATACGCACCGAACAAGGAACGGGGCATTTTCCGGTCACTGGATGGTGGAAAGACCTGGAAGAAGGTGCTCTATATCAATGAGTACACCAGCGGGGATGACATCGAGATGGATCCGGTCAACCCCAATGTTCTGTACGCCACGATGTGGCAGCAGCAGCAGGCGCCTTGGGAGAATGGGCAATTTGGTGGGACGGACGGAGGCATCTTCAAGTCCACGGACGGAGGCAACACTTGGCACAAGCTCAGCAAGGGTTTGCCGGCCGTCCAGCAGGCGCTGCTGCGAATCGCGCCGAGCGACCCGAACATCTTGTACGCGTCGGTGTCGAGCGGACCGGGAGCACCCGACGGCAAGGTGGGAATTTACAGGTCGAATGACGCCGGTGCGAGCTGGTTCAAGGTGACCAACGATTCCCGGCCCGCCGAGAGAATTGGCGGTGGGGACTTGCCAGTGCTGGCGATCGATCCCAAGAATCCGGACGTCGTCTACAGCGACACCCCGGTATTGTGGAAGTCCACCGACGGAGGCAAGACCTGGTTCGGATTTCGGGGTGCGCCGGGAGGCGATGATTACCAGCAAACCTGGATCAACCCGAACAACCCGGACATCATGGCGGTCAACAGTGATCAAGGCGCCATTGTCACGGTAGACGGGGGCAAAACCTGGAGCTCCTGGTACAACCAACCCACGGCCGCCATGTACAAGGTCGGCATCGACGACACTTGGCCATATCGCGTGTGTGGCGGGCAGCAAGACAGCGGCTCCGCATGCGTTCTGGAACGTGGCAATGACGGCGAGCTTACCGCGCACGACTGGCATCCTGTCGGCATCGAGGAATACGGTGGTGCGGCGCCCGACCCCTTGCATCCCAATCTGATCTATGGCGGAAAGGTAACCGTATACAACCGCAGGACAGGCCAAATCGCAGACGTCGGTCCGAAGGCCGCGCCTGGCGGAGATTACCGCGTGCTGCGCACGATGCCGCTCGTATTCTCTCCGACCGATCCGCACCGGTTGTATTTCGCCTCAAACACTGTGTGGCAGACGGACAACGGCGGCCAAACGTGGAAGCAGATCAGCCCGGACTTGACCCGCAAGACCTGGAAGGTTCCCGCGAGTGTCGGCATGTACAAAAGCAGCCCCGCGGCCAAGCCGACCGATCGCGGCGTCGTGTATGCACTTGCGCCGTCGCCGTTGAACAAAAACCTCATCTGGGCGGGCACCGATGACGGACTGATCTGGGTTACGCGTGACGGCGGCAAACACTGGAGCAATGTCACGCCACCGCAACTTAAGCCCTTCTGGAGAGTGTTCAGCATCGAGGCGAGTCACTTCAACCCGAACGAAGCCTACGCTGCAATCAACACTTTGTTTCTGAATGACATGCGCCCGCACCTCTTCCGTACCGAAGACGGGGGCAAGCATTGGACCGAAATCGACAGCGGCATTACCCCCGACGCGACAACGAACGTGATTCGGCAGGATCCGCAGCGGAGGGACCTGCTATTTGCCGGGACCGAAACCCAAGTGTGGGTGTCGTTCGACAATGGTGATCACTGGCAATCGCTGCGGCTCAATATGCCCGCGGTATCTGTGCGTGACCTCAAGGTGCATGGCGACGACTTAATCGCGGCCACACACGGACGAGGATTCATGGTGCTCGACGACATTACGCCGCTGCGCCAGATTGATGCCGAGGTCGCGAAGGCGCCGGTAACGCTGTACAAGCCCGAAGCGGCCGTGCGTGTACGATGGGATATGAATCCGCCAACGCCATGGCGTATGCCGTCGCTGCCGAATCCACCGCCGGGAGCCATCATCGATTACTATCTGGCGAGCAATGTCCGAGGCCCGGTGACCCTGGATATCCTCGACTCGAGCGGCAAGCTGGTGCGGCACTTCTCGAGTGACGATCCCGAGAAACCGCTCAATCCGGCCAAGCTGAATGTGCCGGATTGGTGGCCGCGTCCGCCGATGAATCTGTCGACTGAGGCGGGTATGCACCGGTTCCTATGGGATATGCATTACCAGCCTGTACCAGGCGCACTACAGTTCCTGGACGACAATCAGGCGGTCAGACACAATACGCCTGTCGTTGCGAGCTCGCCTTGGGTGATGCCGGGCCGCTACACCGTGAGACTGACGGTGAACGGCCAGAGCTACACGCAGCCGCTGACGGTGACGATGGACCCGCGGGTACATACACCGGAGGCTGCCCTTCAGCAGCAATTCAATGCTTCGATGCAGGCATACCACGAGGAGATTGCGGCAAACGAGGCGCTCGCGCAGGTGCGCAAGCTGGAGAGGCAGATTGCCGAGCGCAAACCTGCGGCAAACTTGATGTCTTATCGAAAACAGCTGGAGGCGCTCTCGGGCCCCGAGGTGACTTCCCCGTACGCCCTATTTTTCCATCACGGACCGCCTACGTTCGGCACCGTCGGGCTCTCCTTGCAAATGCTGATGCGGAGAATGCAGGGGGCCGACAAAGCACCTACAGCCGCAGACATTGAGGCGCTCGATCAGATCAGTTCCGAATACAGGTCGCTGATGGGACGTTGGGAGAAGCTCAAGAGCCGGCCTCTTGCGGAGTTGTAGCGCATACCGAATGGTCTTGATATGCCCGCCCTGCTGTCGGCGAAGGCGGTATCCTCGACCAACTGGAATGGCTGCTGGATTGGAAGCAAGAGCAACCAGCAGATGCGCTAAAGAACGGCGCCGCCGCTTGGGGCGGCGGCGCCGTTTCACGCACGGTGAGAATGCCACCCGACCTAGTCTTACTGTGTCATAAATATCATGGCATTATAGATGGAACTTGGCAAGCAGGTTGAGGAGCCATGGCTAACCTCGCAGCGTATGAGCGGTACATGAATCGGTTGTGTGAGAAGCTCGGGCACGC
>JBJKSR010000005.1:0-3955 GCA_046703965.1 Gammaproteobacteria bacterium
CCGCGCGGACCTCGTCGCGGTCCCAGAGGTAGAAACTGCCCTCGTGACCGTCGGAATCGGCGTCGAGGCTCGAGTAAAAGGCGCCTTCGGGCGACTGCATTTCGCGCAGCATCCACTCGCCCGTATCGCGCGCTGTGCCGGCGTACAGCCCATCGCCGCTTGCCAGGTAAGCATCCGCATACACGGCCAGCAGCGACGCGTTGTCATACAACATCTTTTCGAAATGCGGAATCATCCATTCGGCATCGACCGAGTATCGACAAAATCCGCCGCCGAGCGCGTCGTGAATGCCGCCCTCGGCCATGCGTCTGAGCGTCAGACCCGCCATGTACAAGGCACGCAGATCCGGCGATTCGCTCGTCGCGGCCCGGCGCCACTGACGCAACAGCAAGTCGATCGAACCGGGATGGGGAAATTTCGGCGCCTCGCCAAACCCCCCGTGGTGCGCGTCGAAGCTTCGCTCCAGTCCCTCCCGCGCCCGCTTAAGCGGGGTAGCGTCGATCGTTAAGTCCGTAGCCGGCGCGGGCGGGTCGATACGGGCAAAGGCCGCCGAGAGCGCCTCGCCCTGCGCACGCAGCGCCTCATGGTGCTCTTGATAGTAGTGCGCCACGCGCTTAAGCAGAGCCCTGAACGCCGGCAGCCCGTGGCGCGGTTCGGGCGGGAAATAGGTGCCGCCGAAAAATGGCAGCCCCTCCGGCGTCAGGAACATCGTGAGCGGCCAACCGCCGGGACCGTGCGTCAGCATCTGCTGCGCAATCTGGTAGATGCGGTCGATGTCCGGACGCTCCTCGCGGTCGACCTTCACGTTGACGAACAGGTCGTTCAGCACTCGCGCGGTGTTCTCGTCCTCGAAGCTCTCGGCGGCGAGCACGTGACACCAGTGACAGGCGGCGTAGCCGACGCTCAGGTGCACCGGACGACCGAGATCACGCGCCAGAGCGAACGGCTCCTCTGCCCAGGGGAACCAATCAACGGGGTTGTGCGCATGCTGGCGCAGGTACGGACTGGTCTCTCCGCTTAGGCGGTTGGTGTACTTCGGTGAGCCGTCGGTGTTCAGATGCCGGATTTGCATTACGCGTCCGCGGACTCCGCTCGAGTGGGACCGCATCGGGCCCGCATGCGCACGGGCGGCCGCGCAGCGGGATGACCCACCGAGGTGAAATTCAGGCTGGCGTTCCCGCAGCCGGCCCGGCCAGACGTGCGACGGTCAGGGAAAGTCCGCTCAAGGAGATGTTCGGATCGTGCTGTCATCGAGGGATTCGCCCGGGCGCGGCCGGCCGGCTCAGCCGACTCCCGGTCCGCAGTGCAACTCCAAGCATAGCGCGCGGTGGCGCACCGGCGCTTGTATACTGCCGCCCCCTTGAAGCCGACGCCACCCATGCCCGGAACCGCCCCGTTCTCCGCCCGTGCCGACTGCGTCGCGCACAGTGGTCGCGTTCTGCGCCTGAAGCGCGGCGAGGAACGCCGGATCGTCGCCGGCCACCCTTGGGTATTCAGCAACGAAGTTGCCGACAGTACGCCATTGCGCGCATTCGCCGTCGGCGAATTGGTGCAGATTGAGTCGCATCGCGGGCAATTCCTCGGACACGCCTACGTCAATCCGCACGCCCTGATCTGCGCGCGCATCGTCAGCCGGAACGCATCGCAGCCGGTCGACTCGGCATTGCTCGAGCAGCGGCTGCGGCGCGCGCTGACGCTGCGCGAGCGGCTCTACGCGCAGCCGTACTACCGGCTGGTATTCGGTGAATCCGACGGGCTGCCCGGACTGGTCCTCGATCGCTACGGCGACGTGCTGGTCGGACAGATCTCCACAGCGGGCATGCAAGCCCTACGCGAGACGGTCGAGACTGCGGTACGCGCCTGCCTGAGCCCGGCGGCGCTTGTGTGGAAGAATGATTCCGGCGCGCGCAGCCTCGAGGCGCTTCCGCAGGTGGTGCACGTGGCCTATGGCGAGGCGCCCCCCGAACTGGCCGTGCACGAATCGAACGTTCGCTTCCTGGCCCCGCTCGAAACAGGGCAAAAGACCGGCTGGTTCTTCGATCAGCGCGCCAACCGGACTCGGTTGAGGCGCTTTTTGCCGCCCGGAGCCCGGGTGCTCGACGTCTGCAGCTATGTCGGCGCCTGGGGACTGACGGCGCTCGCCGCGGGAGCGGCTTCGGCCTGTTGCATTGACGCCTCGGAGACGGCAGTCGCTTACGCCGGCCGCAATGCCCAGCGCAACGGGTTGCAACTGCGGACGCTGCGTGCCGATGCCTTCGAGGCGCTCGCGGCGCTGAAGGCTCAAGGGGAGCGTTTCGACGTGGTGGTGCTCGATCCGCCCGCGTTCATCAAGCGCAAGAAGGACATTGCGCGCGGACAGGCCGCTTACCGCAAGCTCAATCAGCTGGCGATGGGCGTGCTCGCCGGGGAAGGGTTGCTGGTCTCGTGTTCCTGCTCCTACCATCTGGCGCCCGAGGCGCTCGCCGGAGTTCTGCAGGCCGCGGCCCGCCACGCGGGGCGCCAGGTGCAGATCCTTGAGGCGGGCGGCCAGTCGCCGGATCACCCGATCCACCCCGCGATTCCCGAAACGCGCTACTTGAAAGCGTTCTTCTGCCGCATCGGGGACGAGGTCGGATACACTGCCGGACCATGATCAGATATCCCCACATCAATCCGATTGCCTTTCGCATCGGACGCCTCAAGGTGCACTGGTACGGCATCATGTACCTGCTCGGCTTCAGCGCCGGGTGGGGACTGGCGCGCTACCGGGCCTCCCGGCCGGCCTCCACCTGGAAGGGCGTGGAAGTCGATGATCTGATTTTCTACTGCATGCTCGGCGTCATCCTCGGCGGGCGCATCGGCTATGTCCTGTTCTACGGCATGACATTCTGGACGCGGCAAAATCCCTGGTACCCGATTGAGGTATGGGACGGCGGGATGTCCTTTCACGGTGGCCTGCTGGGGGTCATCGTGGCAATGACGCTGTTTGCCATCCGCCGTGGCCGCAGCGCCGCCGACGTGTTCGACTTCACCGCACCGCTGCCGGCACTGGGCCTGTTTTTCGGACGCATGGGCAACTTCTTCAACGGCGAGCTGTGGGGCAAGCCCACAACGCTTCCCTGGGGATTTCTCTATCACGGAGTGGTGCGCCAACCGTCCCAGCTCTACGAGGGGTTCCTCGAGGGAATCGTGCTCTTTACGGTGATGTGGCTGTTCACCGTCAAACCCAAACCGCGATTGGCGGCCTCGGGCCTGTTCCTTGTTCTCTATGGCACGTTCCGCTTCTCGGTCGAGTTCGTGCGCCTGCCCGATCCGCAGCTCGGCTATCTGGCCTGGGGCTGGCTCACGATGGGCCAAGTGTTGTCCTTCCCGATGATTGTGATCGGGGTCGTGCTGCTCATCTACGCATACCGTGCGCGCATACCGTCGGGTAACTACGTCGCCGCGCGCTGATCCGCAATGCGCCCGTACCTGGATTTGATGCGCCGCGTCCTCGAGCACGGCACGCCCAAAAGGGACCGCACGGGAACCGGTACTTTCGCACGGTTCGGTGAGCAGCTGCGTTTCGATCTAACGGAAGGCTTTCCCCTCGTGACGACCAAGCGCATCCACCTGCGCTCGGTGATCTGCGAGTTGCTGTGGTTCCTGCGCGGGGAAACGAACGTCAGGTGGCTGAACGCCCACGGGGTGACCATCTGGGACGAGTGGGCGGACGAGCACGGAGAACTCGGGCCGGTCTACGGCAAGCAATGGCGCGCCTGGACCGCCGCGAACGGCCGGACGATCGATCAGATTACCGCCGCCGTCGACCTGATCCGGCATGATCCGGACTCGCGGCGCATCAAATCCAGGTACGGGCGCATTGCTGATCTGCGCGCGGCGACGTAGTTACCCGACGGTATGCGCGCACGGTATGCGTAGATGAGCAGCACGACCCCGATCACAATCATCGGGAAGGACAACACTTGGCCCATCG
>JBJKSR010000006.1:0-10043 GCA_046703965.1 Gammaproteobacteria bacterium
GGTGGATTCCCACAAGCGCTGGGCGAAGGATGTCGAGGACGTGAAGGGCACCGCGCTCAACTACCCGCTGGTGGCGGATCCGGACCGCAAGGTCGCGACGCTGTACGGCATGAACCACCCGAAGGCCGACCCGAAGGTCACGGTGCGTTCGGTCTTTTTCATCGATCCGAAGAAAACAATTCGCCTGACGATGACCTATCCGCCGAGTGCGGGACGCAACGTCGACGAGCTGCTTCGGGTGATCGATTCGTTGCAGCTCTCGGACAAGGAAAAGGTGGCAACGCCGGTCGATTGGCGCCCTGGCCAGGATGCGATCATCGTGCCGTCCATCCCGGACGACGAAGCGAAAAAGCTCTTCCCCCAGGGCTGGAAGGCGCTCAAGCCGTACCTGCGACTCGTGAAGCCGGGCAAACACTGAGATCATCGAGGTACCTTCCGGCGCGGTGCGTGCCCTCTTGAGTCGGTGCGCACCGCGCCTTCTTCGATCGCTGCCGCGGGGCTTGACTCGATCGCCGCGAGCCTGCAATCCTGTGGCATGGCCGCGATTCGCCCCCCGCGCCGGGGCAGCTGGATTGCGATCCTGCTGGCCGGCCTGCTGTTTGCAAGCGCTCCGGCGATGGCCGCCGGGCACGCCGTGGTGTTCGTCTACCACCGGTTCGGCGAGCCGCGGTATCCCTCGACGAATACCCCCGTGGCGGCCTTCAAGGCGGAACTCGACTATCTCGCCACGCACGGCTTCCACGTCTGGTCGCTGCCGCGCCTCGTGGGCACGCTCCAGGCGGGGCGGCCCGTGCCGCCCAGGACCGTTGCGCTCAGCGTGGACGATGCATTCCGAAGTGTTTATACGAACGCCTGGCCGCTGCTGCGCAAACACCATTTCCCGGTGACCGTGTTCGTCAGCACGCAAGCGGTCGACCGGCACTATCCCGCCTACATGACCTGGGCGCAGATGCGCACGATGCAGCGCCAGGGCGCCACTTTTGCGGATCACACGGTCACTCACCCGCATCCGCTCGAGCGCAAGCCGGGCGAGAGCGAGGCGGCGTGGGAATCACGCATGCGAGCCGAGGTGACCGATGCTCAGAAGCGCCTGCAACGGGAACTCGGCCCGAGGACGAACACGAACCCCAGGCTCTTCGCCTATCCCTACGGGGAGTACGGCCCGGCGCTGGCGAAGCTGGTCACGGGTCTGGGGTTCGTTGCCTTTGCCCAGGCCTCCGGCGCCCTGGGCGAACCGCTCGACCCGCGAGCGCTGCCGCGTTTCCCCATCGATACCGACTTCGATGCCCTGGACAATTTCGCCCGGCGGGCCGTTTCGCGACCGATGCCGTCGGCATCCGTGGCGCCATGGAGCCCCGTCGTCCACGCCGGCAGCAATCCGCCGCGCCTGGTTCTGGTCCTGAAGCGGCCGCTGCACGGCCTGGCCTGTTTTCGCTCCGACGGCAAGCGCATGCAGACGGCGCCCGCATCGGCGACGCGGATCGTCGTCCAGGCCCGCGCGCCTCTCCCCACGGGGCGCTCGATGTATACCTGCACCGCGCCCGCGGCCGGGGGCGGTTATTACTGGTACACGCATCCCTGGTTCCGCATGCCCTGACGACCGGCGCGACGAATCTGGCGGCCGATTGATTTGCATCAACGCCGCGACCTGCCCCCTCCGGCACAATTCAATTGCATCCATGAAGCGGTTGCCGGGAACCGAAAGGCGCAACGCCTCGGGTATTCGACGGTAGCCGGGGAGCCAGCTCATGAAAAGATACGGTCACATACTCGTGCCGCTCGACTTCTCGGATTCCACCGGGGCGGTCCTGCGGCGGGCGCTTTACGAGAGCCGTCTGCACTCGGCACGCCTGAGCCTGCTGCACGTCATCGAGTATTATCCCGAGGACGTGCCGCCGGGTTTCGTGCCGGCCGAAAACGAGAACCCCGTAGAGGTCTACATGAACCGGGCGCGCGAGCGCCTGGCCCGGCTTGCCGAGGAAAACGCGGCGCCCGGTGCCCAACAGGTCGCGGTCACCGACACCGGTGCCGCCTATCACGAGATCGTCAGGTTTGCCAAAGACAACGCCGTGGACCTGATCGTCATGGGCTACGCGGGGCGCTGGGTCACGGACTCGCTCGGCTCGACGGCCCTGGCCGTGACCCGCCACGTCGTGTGCGACGTGCTGCTGGTCAGAAACACGGATTCCCGACCGTGACGCCGCCCGCCGGCGCGGCCGGCGGTGCGCCATGGAGAGACCGTGACGGCGGGACAATTGATCCTGCAACCTGATCCCCTCTTGGAGAGGGGATTCGTCGGCTTCGACGATTATGGCGATGTTCTAATGTCTCCCGCCGCCTGACCGCCCTCGATGGATCGCATGGCGATCGCCGCGGATCATGTAATCAACCTGGACCGGTTTTTCTGCGGCCGGCAGCAGGTTCTCGATTCCCATCGGGAAAACGTTCGGTGGTAGTCCCCCTGCGTGCGCGAATAGCCGAAGTGGGGATCAGGGAACCAGCACCAATTTGCCGAATACCTTTCCGTCCTGCATGTCGGCATGGGCGCGTGCGGCGTCGGCCAACGGGTAGGTCGCGCCGACGACGGGCCGCAACCGCCCGGATTCGAAGGCGGGCAGGTAGCGCGCCGCGAAGCGCTGGGTGATCTCCGCACGCCGGTAGGCGGGGAGCGATCGCATCGTGAAGGCGTGCACCTGCAACTGTCGTCCGAGGAAGGCGCCGAGATCGAGCGTCGCCTCGCGGCCCGCGATCAGCCCGATCAGCACCAGCCGCCCGCCGCGGCGCAGCAGGCCGAGGTTCTCGGTGAAGAAATCGCCGCCCAGGAATTCCAGTGCGAGGTCGACACCGTCCGGACCGACGGCCCGGCGGACGACGTCGCCGGTGTCCTGGAAGGCGGACGTCGCGCCCAACTCTTCCAGCATCGGGAGCCGTTCCGCCTGGCGGCTGCCCGCCAGCACCCGGGCGCCGGCGTTGGCTGCGAGCTGCACGGCCGCCAGGCCGACCCCGGAGGTCGCCGCCCGGATCAGCACGCTCTCGCCCGCTTCAAGGCTGCCCTCCAGAAACAGAGCCCGCCAGGCCGTCAGGAAGGCCTCGGGGACCGCCGCCGCAGTGGCAGGGTCCATCCCCGCCGGGACCGGCATGGCGGTGGCTTCCGGCACGCACACGTATTCGGCGTAGGCGCCGCCGGGGACCAGGCCCATCACGCGGTCGCCCGGCGAAAATACCGTGGCGCGCGACCCCGTCTCGGTAACCTCGCCGGCGTATTCCAGGCCGGGGATGTCCTCCACCACACCGGGCGGCGGTGGGTAGCCGCCCATCCGTTGCAACAGATCGGCGCGGTTGACGCCGGCTCCCGCCACGCGCACGAGGATCTCGTCCCCTGCGGGTCGTGGCTGCTCGCGCTCGCGGAGGTCGAGTACTTCGGGTCCGCCGGGTTCGGCGATGATGACGGCTTTCATAGGCGTTCGGTCGTGCAATCCATGCTCAGAGGGTAATACAATCTTCTCATGCCGCAATCGAACGCACGTTGCATGACGCCCCAATCGGGCGCGCTCGACGACCTCGCCCGACTGCTGCGCGGGCGACGGCGGATCGTAGTTGTCACCGGGGCCGGTATCAGCACGGATTCCGGCATTCCCGACTACCGCGACGCCAACGGCAACTGGAAGCGTCGCGCTCCGGTGATGTTCCGCGACTTCGTCGATAAGGCCGCCGTGCGACGGCGTTACTGGGCCCGCAGCATGAGCGGCTGGCCGAGTTTCGAGGCCGCGCGCCCGGCCGCCGCGCACCGGGCCCTGGCTGCACTGGAAGGGGAGGGACTACTGAGCGCCGTGGTCACGCAGAACGTGGACGACTTGCACCGGCGCGCCGGAAGCCGCCGCATCGTCGACCTCCATGGGCGATTGTCGCGCGTGCGCTGCCTGGGTTGCCGCCGGCGTTCGGCGCGTACGCCGTTGCAGCGGGAGCTGGAGCGGCTCAACGCGGATTTCGAAAGCCGTACCGCCCGGCTAGCGCCCGATGGCGATGCCGATCTCGAGGAGGCGGATTACTCCGCGTTCAAGGTGCCGTCGTGCCCGCGCTGCGGCGGCGTGCTCAAGCCTGACGTGACCTTCTACGGCGAAACCATCCCGCCGGCACGCACCCGCCGGGCCGAGTCCGCGATGCAGGACGCCGACGCGGTGCTGGTCGTCGGTTCGTCGCTCATGGTTTTTTCCGCCTACCGCCTGGTGCGCAACGCGGCCCGCGCCGGCATCCCGGTGTTCGCCCTCAACCTGGGGCGCACCCGTGCCGACGACCTGCTCGCCGGCAAGATCACCGCGCCCGCGGGCGAAGCGGTTCCCGCGCTCGCAGCCGCACTGTCGTGAGCGGCACCCTATCCCTTCTCAACAGGAGTCGACAGATGAAACACCTGATGCTTTTCCCGGTCGTGGCGGGCCTGTTGGTCGCAGCGACGTGCGCGCGAGCCGCGAATTCAACGGCGCGGCCCGCCGAGTTGAACAAATTGGATCCGGCCGCCGGGCACTGGGTCTTTCACGGCAAGTCACTTGCCACGGCCTACGGCAAGCCCGGCGCCTGGACCTGGAACGAGAATTGCGGCTGGTCCTCGGATCGCCTCTATCTTCTGTGCACTTTCGACAACACGTGGTCCGGGCGGAACGTGAAATCGCTGGTCGTGGACACCTGGAACACCCACGACAAGAGCTATTGGCATTACGAGATGTTCTCGGCCGGAGCCGGCGGCAAGCATCCGTTCGCCTCGCGCATGACCATCCGCGGTAATGTCTGGACCGAGAACGGCAGCGACCAGGGTAAGAAGGGAAAGACCCGGGAGCGCATCGTCTACACCTACACTTCGCCGACGCACGTCCGGGTCGAGTTCCAGGTATCGAAGGACGGCACACACTGGACGACCGTCGACCGTGGCGACGGTGTCAAGCAAGGCCGCTCCTGAGAGCCGGTTCCGGTGGAATCGGCTTAGGGAACTCGAAGCCGACCTCGCGCTTCAGTCGTGCTTGTCGGGTGACCAGGCGTAAAGGGCCGACATATTCGATATCTCGTGCGCGATTTCGGAACGCAGCGAGCCGGGACCGATCACCTCGATGCGCACGCCCTGCGAGAGGATCCACCAGCGCAGTTGCCAGGTGTCGGGCACGGTTGCCGTGATGCGGACATACTCGCCATCGTCCCGGATTTCCATGTCTTTCGACAGCGGGGTTTCGGCCAGAATGCGGCTCAGACTGGGCTCGATGCGGGCCTCGAGCTGCAGCTTGCCGTCGGGCGCTCCGTTTGCGAAGTGTCCCGCACCGCGAGCCAGATAGGCGTCGAGCGAAAACCCGTCCGGGCGGGTGGCGGATTCGATACCGATGTCCGCTGCCAGGATGCGGTGGACGGCGTAGAAGCGCACGTCGTCGTCGGACGCTGTCGCGGCAAGATAGGTGACCGGTCCGCCCTGGATCAGCGCGAGCGGATGCAGCGTGAGTTCCCTTGCTTCGCCGTCACCATCGCTCACGCCCCGGTAAGCGACGTGCAACTGACGGTTCTTGAGCAGCGCGCGTTGCAGGGCATCGAGGACTGTTTCGTCGATCGGCGGTGGCTCAAGCGGTAGAGTAGGGCTTACGTAGCGCACCTTGTCACGCCACACCGCCGCCTTATTGTCTTCGGTCAGTGCCTTGAGCTTCTCGCGTGCGTGGGTCAGGCGCGGTTCGAATGCCTGCCACAACGTGAGGGGCAGCATCCGGCGCAGGAACTGCTCGAGCAGGGTCAGCGACAGGGCTTCGGCGAGTTCTACGCCCGGGATGCCCAGATCGGCATCACGCATCCAGTACCACCCATAGGGGCGGCCCTTGTCGTTGCGCTGCAGCGGGAACACCCGCTCCAGCTCCTTCAGGTCGCGTTCGACCGTCCGTTTGGTGGTTACGAAACCACTGCCCTGAAGCCGTTCCGTCAGTTCGTTGGCGGTCGCACCCGGCCGATGCGCCGGAACCAGCTTCAGCAACTCCCATTGTCGCGCGAGCGTCTCGCGGCTTGCCCGATCCGGCATGGTCAGGCAGTTTCCCAATACTGAACGGAATAACGGTTTTTATTCTGATTCATATAGAACATACGAGGGACTTCCTTATCTGATGCTTTTGAGTGTAGCGGGTAAGGGCGCCAGAATGCGTCGCGTCCGGTTTTCCCCATATCCCGCGGGTGGATCAAATCCCGGCCGTCGTTGTCATGTATCAAAGTTCGAGCGTAGCTGGTCGCGAGTCGCGGATGCAGCCGGACTGCTCGCACTCTAGTGTCTTGACCGGTTTTCGGGTTTGACCTGGGTCAAGAATCGGACATTCCGGCGCGAGCGGAGGATCCGGCTTGCCATTGGGCGTCTTTTGGCTGATCACGTCAGACAAAATGACAGGATTGTCATTTGTGGCTTGGCGGGATTACGGCGGAAAGGACGCTCGCCGGGGATCGCGAGGCAGCTTGCCTGTTGCGCAATCCATCGAGATTGACTATAAATCAGACTGACAATGCCGATTGGGGAAGCGGAATAACAAGTCTACGTCCAGTGGTTTCTGTCAAACCGTTGAATCGGTGGACGACTCGATTTTGTTTGGCAAGCAAACGACGCACGTACTGCGGATTTTTTTGTCTGTGCAATTCGCCCCGCCTAGGCAAAACCGTGATTGGCAGCCCACTGGTGCGTCTGGCGACGAAGCAGGCAGGACGTACATGGATGACAAGGGAGATTAGCGATGAGATCGAAAGGAAGACGAGGTCTGGTTTTTACGGCCTGCCTTGCGATGCCGCTGGCGCTTAGCGCCTGCGGTGGGGGAGGTGGTGGCTCCGTGACGCTGCAGCCGAGCGTGACGAAATCTGCGATTACAGTCTCGCCCCCCACGGTCACGGCGAATGGCTTGGCCCAGGCCGCAATCACGGTAACGCTGTACGACGCAAACGGCAACCGGGTGGAACGGGGCGGCAACGATGTCCAGATCACCAGCTCCGCCGGCACGGTAGGCCCGGTAACCGACAACGGTGACGGGACCTATACGGCGGACGTCACTTCTATTGCGCCGGATAACTACTCGGCCACCTTTACGCTCGATGGCGCGAATTCGCCGAAGGCCGCGTCCGCCGCGTTTGCCGCGCCGACGGCCGGCGCGGAGAGTACCTACATGGCGCCCTGGACGTTGGAGACGTGTCCTGACTCCGGTGAGTGCGTTCCCTCGGGGATCTATGCGGTTGATGCATCGAACCCGAATGCTACGCCCCGACAGCTTGTCAGCGGCAACTTGATGATGCCGCCGTTTACTTCGTCCCCTCCGACGGTCGATGTGGAGCGGGTGAGCTACGACCCGTCGACGGGCGTCGTCACTCAGCTCGGCGCCGGGGATCTCATCTACGCGCTGGGCGGGACGCTGTACCGTCTCGATTTGACGCGTGCTTCCGCTTCGCCCGAGCGGTTGTCAACGCTGAAGCTGACCGGGCTTTGCGATATGTACGCGTTGGCGCCTTTCCACAGCGTTTACGACTACTTCGGAGGCTATGCGGCGTTGGGGCAGCCGACTCTCGTTCGCGTCTTCGGCTTCGACGATCCGAACAGGACATCGGACGATTGCGGAGGCAACTATACGCCGAAGGAATGGATCATTCCGGCGAACGGCAACAGTACGACGGCGCCGCTCGAAGTGGGTGGCGAGTCGGGCGTCACCTCCCTGATTACGACCCTGGCCGACGCCTCGACGGGACAGGTGGAAGGTTTTCTGGTTCAATCGGGGAAGGGCCTGAGGCTCTACAGTCCGGACCTGTCGCGATCCACGCTTCTCAATGCGGACATCTTCCCCGACGGTGCCACGATCAATAATCTCAATGACGGTGTCAGCACGAACATATTGCTCGACGTGGGAAGCATCGTAAGCGGCGTCCAGCACGATGACCTGTATTGGGTGGATGCCAACGGCGTTACGCCGGTAACGACCCTGACCGCATCGAGAAGCGATCCCTATTTCAGAGCTTGCCTTTACTCAGGAGAGACTTTCTACCCGTGGAGGACGGAAGATCGGGACGGCACGATCTACTTTGATTACCCCACGTCCTCGGGGTTCGAAATCGAAGCCATAACGGCGGGCGGCACTTCCGTGCAGACCATATATCAGTCGCAAAGCCCATTTACCTGCGACCAGACGCTGGCGGCTTCGACGGACGGGAAAATCGTATTCACCCAATACGGCAACACGCTCGAATGGCAGGAGGTCGCGATTGCAGCAGGCGGCGCCGCGAGCCAGCAGCCCCAGGTCCTCCTCGACGAGCCGAACGGTGAGCTGACGCAGTACTATTTTTCCACCGCGGGCGATATTGCCTGGGTGGCCGATTACCACTGCAACGGCAGTTCCTGCTCCGCGCCGACCCAGTCTATGGTCGCCGTCTCTTCGGATGGGACTAGTACGCAGAGCTATCCGAACGTGACGCTGGGTGGACAGGTTCGTCAGGGTTTCCTGGCTTCCAGCGGACAGGGTCTTTACCCGCGGATAGCTCTTGCTCCGTCTTCCAGCGCCACGTGCACGAGCACTGGATGGAAGCTCTACGACTCGGCCACCCTGGCTTCCGTGGCAAGCCCCGATTTCGGAGGCAGCAACTGCGCCTGGAGCGCACGATTCTACGGGCCCAACGAGAGCTTCCTTTTCGGAACTGTGTCGGAGCAGTCCGGTGCGCCGATATCGGCGTTTGGACTCTTCGGTGCCAGTGAGCAGGCGGTCATGCTGGACCAATATCCGTTGCCTGCAGGGGTTTTGTCCGTCAGACCCATCCCGCTGTTCTAGACGGCTGGTTAGGCCGGGTCGGAGCTCCAGATCCCGGCCCGGCTTTTTTGCGGGGGCAGCCTCTGGTTCACGGCAAGCGACGGGCAGCGTTCGAACGGGGCTCGCGCGTCTTGCACGCAAGCCGTTCGAAGCAAGGCTCAAGTAGGAATTGCGACGAAGCTCACGGTATCGAGGCGGGTTTCCCCGTCCCAGCGGTAGCCCGTCAGCCTGCCGCCCGGGCGGGCGGCGCTGTAGTCGACGCAGGCGACGTTGCGCGCAAGCGGGGCGGGGTCGCCGTCGAGCCAATAGTGGCCGATGAAGACCGGTGGCGCATCGGCCGGATAGCCGGCGTCTTCGGGCCACGGGCCGCTCCAGCGGGCGTCGCCGAGCTGCTCGAGCATGGCCGGTGCGCCGATCAGGGCGTCGCGGAGATACTGCGGCGCCTCGTTCAGCCACCAGCGCAGGCGGCCGTTGGTGCGGCGGATCCCGTAGCTGTCCTGGTAGCCCGGGCCGTCGGGCAATTCGGCTTCCAGGCCCTTGAGCAGGCATTCCACGGCGGCGTGCTGTCGGGTGCCCTTGCGGCTGGCGGCCGCAAGAAGATCGTTCGAGAGATGGGCGTCAGGTTCGGCGGCCTGTTCGAGTACGCGTTGGTGACGTTCGGCCCAGGCTGCGTGGACGATGCGCAGCTCCCCCAGGTCGAGCCACATCGGCAGCGTGCGGAACCAGTCGATCGCGGCGTCGTGTGCCGCGGTTTCGCCTTCCATTTCCTCCAGGAAAATGCGGTGTTGCCTTTCGTTCCTGGAGTTATGCGGCCGAAGGAATTCACCGGGGCGCTCGGGATCGGGCGTGTGGAAGGCGACCGCGTTGAATTCGTGGTTGCCCATCGCCGCCAGTGCTTCCCCTTCCGCGGCCATTCGTTGCACGATGTCGATCACGTCGCGGGCGTTGGGGTTGCGGTCGATGTAGTCGCCGACGAAGACGGCCTGACGACGGCCGCCGGGGTAGACATACGTGCCGTGGCGTTCACGGTAGCCCAGCGTCTCCAGCAGCTGGCGGAGCGGGCCGGCCTGGCCGTGGATGTCGCCTACGACGTCGTAGCCTTCGATTGTGCTCATGGAGCCTCCCGGCTTCTCGGACCCGATGGGCGTTCGGGCAGACTGCGTCCGCCCGCGCGTCAAATCCAACGCGCAGGCTTGATTCTAAGTGGAGGAATCTGGTGGGCGGCGCTGGGATCGAACCAGCGACCCCTGCCGTGTGAAGGCA
>JBJKSR010000007.1:0-3223 GCA_046703965.1 Gammaproteobacteria bacterium
CCCGAGCGAGCCGATATCCTTGCCCCTAACAGATATCTCTCTTCAGAATCGGGACCATGTCATCCCCGCTCGCCACCGGATCAGCAGCGTTTGCGCCGCAATGGGCGCACGCCTCTTTCGAGGGTCCTCCCGCCCGCGTCCTTGCGGGCGGGCGTGGCGTACCAAGCGCAGACCGTTCACAGGTCCCGCCGCCTCTTGACCGCCTCCGCGTCCTGCACTCTCCTCGAGCTTGTCCATCTGCGCGTTGCGCGCGGTAGCGACCCAGCCAACAGTCTCAACCGGTCCTGCCGCCTTGGCTCACACCGGCGACGCGTGCCTCGGACCATGCGGCGAGCGGGTCAACTCGACAGACGCTGGTTCTTGAGTTTCGCCCACCGCTGCATCAGCGACCGGTATTCGGCGCTGACCTGATGGAGCGCCTCCATATCGGCAGCGGTCGGTGCTCTGTCGGCGCTCTGCATGCGGCGCATGAGCATCTGCAGGGAAAGCCCAATGGTGCCAAAGGTCGGTGGGCCGTGATGGAAGAAAAGCGCATACGGCGAGGTCACCTCCGGGCCCGAAAGCGCTTCCAGCTGCTTTCGAAAAGCGCTCAGCTTCGCCGAAGGCTCACGCGCGGCAATCCGCTTCTCCAAGGCACGCACCTGCCTGAGTGCCGCGCTGGCCGCAATCGCTTCGTGATACACGCGCATCGACGCATCGAACTGCTGCTGAAGCGCCGCGCGCGGTGTGTGCACCCGCGGATCCATCGTGACGGTCAGCGGCTGCGTGTAGCTCCGGCCGTCCACCGTCAGCCTCACTGTATAGTGGCCCGGCATCACCCAAGGCGAGCTCGGGATGACCGGCGTGTTGTGCTTGACCGCCTGACTGGCGTCCAGGAACTGCAGCGCCCCCGGCACCGGCTGGTAGTGCATTCCCCATACGAACCGATGCATACCCGAGTTCGTTGAGACATTCATCGGCGGGCGCGGCCACCAATCCGGTACATCCAGTTTCGCAGGATTGAGCGGCTTCTGCGGATGGGCGCTCGAGTAGTGCCGCACCAGCTTGCCACTCGAGTCGAGGATGTCCAGCGTCACCGGTCCCCTGACATTGCTCGCCAGATAGTAATCAATGATCGCCCCAGGAGGCGGATTCGGCACCGACGGCATACGCCATGGCGTCGGCGGATTCATGTCCCAACGCACGCGCACAGCCGGCTCCGGCTTATACAGCGTCACCGGCGCGTCCGCGACTTTGGCGTCAATCTGACGCAGCGGCGTGATGTCATCGAGCACCATGAACCCTCGTCCGTGCGTGGCCGCGATCAGATCGTCGTCATACACCTTGAGGTCGCGCACCGATACTGCCGGCATGTTCAATCGCAGGGATTGCCAGTGATCTCCATTGTCGAACGACACCCACACCTGCGTCTCGGTCCCGGCAAACAGCAAGTCCCTCCGCGTCGGGTCCTGCCGGATCACGTTGGTCGTCGCGTCCGGGGTAATGCCGTTATCGATCTCGGTCCAATGCTTGCCCCCATCCTCGGTTCGGAACAAGTGCGGGCGCATGTCATTCAGAAACAGCGTGTTGACGGCGGCATACGCCTCGTTCGGATTGAAGTGGCTCGCCTCCAGGCTGAATACCCTCCAAAACGGCTTCAGCTGGGGCGGCGTGACATTGCTCCAGTGCCGACCGCCATCGTGCGTAACCCAGATCAGCCCGTCATCGGTGCCCGCCCAGATGAGGTTTTTGTTCAACGGCGAGGGCGCAAGCGCGTACACCACGCCCCGATCCGTCGGCTTTGCCTGGGGAGTGTCTTTGTACATGCCCACCGTCGCGGGAATTTTCCAGGTCTTGCGGGTGAGGTCCGGACTGATCTGCTTCCAGCTCCGCCCACCGTTGTCCGTCTGCCACACTGTGTTTGAGGCAAAGTACAGACGGTGCGGATCGATCGGAGAGAACATCAGCGGCATGGTCCGCAGCACGCGGTAGTTCCCGCCACGGGTGGCCTTGGGACCCACCTCGGCGATCTGGCCCGTGTCGCGGTTGTACACCGTCACCTTCCCGCCATAGATCAAATTCGGATGCAATGGATCGGGTGCGGCGCCGCCGTACTCCTCAATGCCCACAGGATGCCAATCGTGAGCGGTCAGCTCACCGTCATTGCCGCGCTCGAGAACGCAGGCCGAACCACTGTCCTGCTGCCCCCCGCACACGCGGTACGGCCAAGTCTCGTCAATTCCCACCTTGTACATGGCGGCCGTCGGTTGGTTATACCAGGAACTCCAGGTCTTGCCGCCGTCGACCGTGTCGATTGCGCCCTGATCACTGTTGACCGCCATGATGTCCGGATTGTTCGGGTTGATCCAGGTCTGCTGATAGTCGTCGCCTCCCGGCGCACCGCGAAAGCCGAACCAGGTCTTGCCGCCGTCAGTGGACTTCCACAACACCGGAGTATCGCTGTAAACGATGTTCGCATTCTTTGGATCGACGGCGAGCAGCGGCAAATCGCCTCCGCCGACTCGCTCGGCCGGACGAGGGTCGTTTGTGACCTTGTACCAGCTCGCACCAGCATCGTTCGACCGGTAAATCCCCACCTTGCCATCCGGCGCGCCCGGCCCGCTCGATACCGATGCGTACAAGATAGCCGGATCGCTCGGCGCGACTCGCAGCAACGCCTGCTGAACGGCCGGCAAGCCCTTGGTGAGCTTGTGCCAGGTATTACCGCCGTCTGTAGACTTGAAGATGCCGCCGTCCGTTCCGCCGAATTGCCCGTTCTCCCAGGGCGCCTGCTGCTGCTGCCACAGGGTGGCGTACAGGATGTCCGGATTGTCCGGATCCATCTCGATGTCATCTCCACTGGTGTACTCATTCACATAGAGCACCTTTTTCCAGGTCTTGCCGCCATCGAGCGATCGGAATATGCCCCGCTCCTTGTTGGGTCCGTACACGTGGCCGAGGGCGGCCACGAACACCCGGTTCGGGTCGTGTGGATCCACCGCGATCATGGCGATGTTCTCGGTTCCGCGCAGCCCTATGAAATGCCAGGTCTTTCCGGCATCGGTGGACTTGTACATGCCCATGCCAGTGGCCTGGTCAGGTCGTATCGTGCTCTCTCCGGTACCCACATAAATCACGTTCGGGTCGGAGACCGAAACCGCAATGGCGCCGATTGAACTGGTCGGCTCCTTGTCAAAGATCGGACGCCAGCTGTTCCCGTAGTCGATGGACTTCCACACTCCAC
>JBJKSR010000008.1:0-3166 GCA_046703965.1 Gammaproteobacteria bacterium
CGCTCGAACAGGCCCAGCGGCCGATAGCGGCGCCTGGCCATCCTTATATACAGGAGCATGCCTGCGAATTGCGCCCACATGGCCACCGCCGAGGCATAGCCGCAGCCGACCGCCCCCATGCCGCGCAGCCCGAGGCCGCCGTACATGAACCAGTAGTCCAAAGGGATGTTGAGCAAAAAGGCCGCGAGGGCCACGTAGAGCATCGGGCGCGTGTGCCCGATCCCTTCGCTGGCGAACCGCAGCACCAGGTACAGGTAGATCGCCGGCAACCCCCAGGCCATCGCCGCGATGTACTCGCCCGCTTCCCGCGCGAGACTGCTCTCGATGTGCATGGCCGAGAACAGCGGTGAGAAGAAACGGAACGCCGCCATCAGGATGCCCGCGAGTGCCAGCGCGAGCCACCCGCCCTGGCGGGCCAGCGGGCCGATCTCGTGAGTGCGTCCCGCGCCGTGGAGCTGCGCGCTCGAGGGACTGATGGCCGCGAGGACCCCCAGGGCGAGCAGGAAACACGGGATGAAGACGCTGGCGCCTACCGAGATCGCCGCCAGGTCATGCGCCGAGAGACGGCCCGCCATGACCGTGTCCGTGAGTTGCATGCCATTGGTGAGCAGATTGTTGGCGATCAGCGGCAGGGCGATGGCCACCATCCGCCCGGCCAGCGCGCGGCGGGATTCGGGGGGCGATTCGAGGCCTGGGGTGGCGATCATGGCACGCGGCTCGCGGTCGGTCCACGATGATAACGGCTTGCCGCGACCCGCGAACTTGACTTTATAATGAGATTGGATTGCACCGGAGCGCGCCATGTCGCCGCAAGCGCTCGCCGCCAGACTCCAGGAGGCCGGAATCGGGCCCACGGCCCAACGCCTGCGGATCGCCGAGGTCCTGCTTACCGCGCCCCGCCATCTCTCCGCCGAGCAGGTGATGGCCGCGGTCAACCGCGCAGGTCCCGCCGTGTCCAAGGCCACCGTGTACAACACCCTGCGCACGTTTACCGAATGCGGCCTGCTGCGCGAGGTGGTGGTGGACCCGAACCGAATCTTCTACGACTCCAGCGTGGAACCGCACCATCATTTCTACAACCCCGCCACCGGCGAGCTGATCGACATCCCCTCCGAGGCCATCACGGTGAGCGGGCTACCGCCGGCGCCCGAGGGCACCGAAGCCGGCGAGGTCGAGGTCATCGTCCGCCTGCGCGAGCGGGCCCCGGTCTGAGGCCGCGCGTCTCCCGCCGCACGCGGCAACCTGTTAAAATTCCGCTCCCGTGCCGGAATAGCTCAGCTGGTAGAGCAACGCATTCGTAATGCGTGGGTCGGGGGTTCGACTCCCTCTTCCGGCACCATCATCTCACCGACTCGCAGCAGACCGGCTTGCCGGCAGGGCCGGCCGCGATCCGACCGGCACCCCGAAACGGGTGGCCCGATGCGGTACAGACGCCATTGCGTACCGACCCTCGTCATGTCTCCTCGGTTGCGGCAAGGAATGACGTCACCACGCTTGCCAGATCATCAGACGCCTCCTCCGGCACGAAATGACCAGCGGCCGGCAACCGCAGGGAGCGCGCCTCCGGGAAAATTCGCTCCCACCGCTTCAACTCCTTGTCGCGGAAGGCCATGTCCTTCATACCCCATACGAACAGCTTCGGCTTGCCCTCCAACACGGAAAGTCGGCTCGAGATTTCAGCCAGCCAGGCGCTGGACGCGATGATCTGCTTCGGGAACGCCATGCAACCCTTGCGATCTTCCGGCTTCTTCAGAGGGCGCAGATAGTGGGAATGCGCGATCGCGCTTGGTTCGTCCTTGTCTTCGAACGCCAGCGGCAGAAGAACCCGGGCAAAGAAGTTGTAACGACGAATGAGAGTACGACCGATTGCTCCGCCCATGACGCTGCTGAAAGCGAGAAGGCGAAGATCGTGACGGACCGGCCAGCACCAGGTATTCGTCAGGACGATACGCGCCACCTGCTCTGGATGCGTCACCGCGTAGGACAGTCCGATCGGCCCGCCCCAGTCATGCAAGACCAGCGTGAGGTTCGTCGTCCCCAATCCCTCCAGGAGGGCAGACAGGTTCCTCGCGTGGTCCTTCGGGAGATAGCTCCACTTCCGGGGCTTGTCCGACAAGCCGAAGCCCAGATGGTCCACCGCTATGCAGCGATATCGGGACCGGAGCCGTTTAATGAGACTGCGATACAGGAAAGACCACGTCGGATTGCCATGAACCATGACAATGGGACTGCCCGTTCCTTCGTCGACATAATGCAGCTTCCCGGCAGGGACATCGAAATAGCGGTCACGGAAGGGATACTCTGCCCGGTCGACCCAAGAGATGTCCTTCATGATGCTGCCGGTCCCCGGGCGCAGCCGTGCCCCTTGAATGAGTACTTAGAATCGGGAAGGCCACCGAAGCGCTCCCCTTGAGTGTCGCTTCCCGCAATCAACATGTCGCGGGGTTCGAAAAACCTGTGTTCAATGCGCCAACGTCTCAAGCTGATTCCAGTTTACAGCGGAAAATTTCTGCCGTCTTCCGCCCGAAAACGACCGCTCGTACACGATTCCCGCCACGGATGTTCTTTCAGCGCATTGCGAGCAACAACGCTCCGATGTTGAATGCGGAGTGAACCAGTATCGCCGGTACCAGGCTGTCGCTGCGGCGCCGGAAATCGCCGGCAATAAGCCCAAGCAGCAACGCTGCAGCCGCGGTCCATGGGCCGACGGCCAGATGGACTGCGGCGAACACGACGGCTGCGATGAGGACACCCGTAACAGCCGCCCGAGAGTTCGGCGGCGCATCGCGCCCCATCACGCGTGTCGCTACCGACTGAATCAGACCACGGAAGATCCACTCCTCCTGGATCGGAGCGAATACGGCGAAATAGAGCCAGGCGAGCAACGGCGATAACGTCAATCCGCGCAGGGGGCCGGGCTCGTGCACCCCCGTGAGCAGCCAGGCGACTCCCAAGGCCACGGGTAAGGAAATAGCCGCGGCGAGAGCAGCATGACGCGGTTTGCATAACCTCAGCCCAAGGTCCGCCAGCGAAAACCGACCCAATCCAACCAGGCCACCCGCCCACACGGACGCGATGCCCATTGTTATTACCATGATCGCCGGTACGACGTCATTGACCGGCAGGCGCAGCATTTTGACTGTCGCAAATGCGGGCACCTAAACCG
>JBJKSR010000009.1:0-3493 GCA_046703965.1 Gammaproteobacteria bacterium
AGGTGGTGCTGCGCCAGATCAACGCCAGCGAGGCTGACGCGCAGCTCTATCGCCACCTGGCGAACTCGGTCATCCATGCCCATGCCACCCTGCGCGCCGAGAGCAGCGTGCTGCTGCGCAACCGGCGCGGACAATCCGGGCTCTGGGGCTACGCGATCTCCGGCGATTTGCCCATCGTGCTGTTGCGCATCGCCGACCTGGCCAACATCGAGCTGGTGCGCCAGCTCATCCAGGCCCACGCGTACTGGCGCCTGAAGGGACTGGCAGTGGATCTGGTGATCTGGAACGAAGATCACGCCGGCTACAGGAAGGCTTTGCAGGACCAGGTCCTGGGCCTGGTCGCGGTGGGACTGGAAAGCCAGACGATCGACCGCCCGGGCGGTATCTTCATACGCTCGGCGGACCAGATATCGGACGAAGACCGCATCCTGTTCCAGGCCGTTGCCCGCGTCATCCTCAGCGACAGCCGGGGCACGTTGGCGGAGCAACTCAACCGACCCGAGGTACCGGCAATACGGGTGCCGCGCCTGGTCCCAAGCCGGCCCTGGCAGGACGAGGCGATCGTTCCCAGCACGGCGCCGCGCGACCTGATCCTCGGTAACGGTATCGGCGGCTTCACGCGGGATGGACGCGAGTACGTCATCACCACCACGCCCGGCCTCGTCACCCCGGCGCCGTGGGTCAACGTGCTGGCCAATGCAGGCTTCGGCAGCGTCGTCTCGGAATGCGGCCAAGCCTATACCTGGGGCGAGAACGCGCACGAGTTCCGCCTCACGCCCTGGCACAACGACCCAGTTTCCGACGCCAGCGGCGAGGTCTTCTACCTGCGCGACGAGGAGACCGGCCAGTTCTGGTCGCCCACGCCGCTGCCCCGGCGCGGCGCTACGCAGTACGTCAGCCGCCACGGTTTCGGCTACAGCGTGTTCGAGCACGCCGAGGCCGGCATCCGCTCCGAACTGTGGGTCTATGTCGCGACCGACATGGCGGTCAAATTCTCCCGGCTCACGGTCCGCAACGAGTCCGGGCGACCACGCCGGTTGTCCGCCACCGGCTACGTGGAATGGGTCCTCGGTGACCTACGGCCGAAGACCGCCATGCACGTGAGTACCGAAGTCGATCCCTACAACGGTGCGCTCTACGCACGCAATGCGTACAACAGCGACTTTCCCGGGCGGGTCGCCTTCTTCGACGTCGACGACGCCAATCGCACCGCCACCTGCGATCGCGCCGAGTTCATCGGCCGCAACGGCAGCCTGGCGAATCCGGCGGCATTGGGCCGCAGTCACCTGTCCGGCAAAGCGGGCAGCGGCCTCGACCCCTGCGGCGCGCTCCAGGTCGGATTCGAACTGGGCGACGGCGAGGAACGCGAAATCATCTTCCGGCTCGGCCTGGCCGGCACGCCGGGCAGCGAGGAGGTCAATCATCTGGTGCATCGCTGCCGCGGCAGCAATGCCGCGCGGCGCGCCTTGGAAGCGGTCTGGCAATACTGGAACCACACCCTGGGGGCGGTGCAGGTGGAAACGCCGGACCAGGCGATCAACGTGCTGAGCAACGGCTGGCTCCTGTACCAGACCCTGGCTTGCAGGATGTGGGCGCGCAGCGGCTATTACCAGTCGGGCGGCGCCTTCGGTTTCCGCGACCAGTTGCAGGATGCGATGGCGCTGCTGCACGCCGAACCCGGGCTGCTGCGCGCCCACCTGCTGCTCTGCGCCGGACGCCAATTCCGCGAAGGCGATGTCCAGCACTGGTGGCACCCGCCTTCTGGACGGGGCGTGCGCACCCACTGTTCCGACGATTATTTATGGCTAGCCCTGGCGACCTGCCGTTACGTGCTGGGCAGCGGCGATACCGGTGTTTTGGAGGAATCCGTCCCGTTACTGGAAGGGCGCCCGCTCGATCCGAACGACGACTCTTACTTCGACCTGCCTGGCCGTTCCAACGAGGAGGAGAGCCTGTATCGGCATTGCGTGCGGGCCATCCGCCACGGTCTGCGCTACGGCGAGCGCGGCCTGCCGCTGATCGGCTCCGGTGACTGGAACGACGGCATGAACCGGGTCGGCATGGGCGGCAAAGGCGAAAGCGTCTGGCTGGGCTTCTTCCTCCATGAAGTGCTCAGACAATTCGCCGTACTGGCGCGCCAGAACGACGATCCGGAGTTCGCCGAATTCTGCCTGGACGAGGCCACCCGCCTGCGCGAAAACCTGGAACTTCACGCTTGGGACGGCGCCTGGTATCGCCGCGCTTGGTTCGACGACGGCACCCCGCTCGGCTCCGCCGACAACGTCGAATGTCAAATCGATTCAATCTCGCAAAGCTGGTCGGTTATGTCCGGTGCGGGCGATGCCGGGCGGTCACGACAAGCCATGCAGTCGCTGGACGCACGCCTGGTTCGCGGCGACGCGGCCCTTATCCAGTTGCTCGATCCGCCCTTCGATCAGACCGATCTGGACCCCGGCTACATCAAGGGCTATGTGCCGGGCGTGCGCGAAAACGGCGGCCAGTACACCCATGGCGCGATTTGGGCAGCCATGGCCTTCGCCGCCCTGGGCGACCACGAGCGTGCCTGGAAATTGGCCACCCTGATCAACCCGGTCAACCACGCAAAAGCCAAGGAGGCCACATCCACCTACAAGGTAGAACCCTACGTCATGGCGGCGGATGTCTACGCGGTCGTTCCTCACGCCGGACGCGGAGGCTGGACATGGTACACCGGCTCGGCCGGCTGGATGTACCGGCTTATCGTCGAGTCCCTGCTCGGCCTGCGTCTGGAAGTGGACCGCCTCCACGTCGCGCCCTGCCTGCCAGCACGCTGGCCGGGGTTCAAGGTTCACTACCGCTTCCGGGAAACCGTCTATCACATCGTCGTTGCGCAGACGTCGGTCGGCGATGACGCGAAAGGTGGGGTGACCAACGTAAAGGTCGATGGGGTCGAACAGACTAACTTGACGATCAACCTTGTCGACGACCGACGGGAGCACTGGGTTGCGGTGACGCTGCAAGCGGCGTAGTTCACAGATGTCTGGTTAGTTGAGCGGCATTACAAGCCATATCAGCCCTGTGGACCGCGAATATTCGATCATGCGCTCGTAGGTGCAAATGAATGCTCATGATGTAGTCTGCCAAGGATCGGATGGTTCTGGTATGTAAGGGACTCCCCCTGCCCGGCACGGCATCAGCTGTGCCACGATCGAGACGGTGTAATTCATCGATCGAACCGGGAGGGGAAGTCATGCGAGAGCTTACGACCGTCGGGATTGATCTGGCAAAGAACGTGTTCGCCGTGCATGCCGTGGACCGCGACGGGCGGGTGGTACTGCGCCGGCTGGTCGGCCGTGGCAAGCTGGCCGAGTTGATTGCGCAGCTGCCACCGAGCCTGATTGGCATGGAGTCCTGCACGGGTGCGCATGAGTGGGCGCGGCGCTTTCAGGCGCTGGGTCATTCCGTGCGTCTGATGGCACCGATGTTTGTGACGCCGTATCGCAAGAGCGGCAAG
>JBJKSR010000010.1:0-24602 GCA_046703965.1 Gammaproteobacteria bacterium
AACGGCTGGCGCGCGAAAAGGCCACGCTGGGTCTGTACCGGAGCGGTCATCCGATCAATCGCTACCGTGCGCTGCCCCCGCAGCTCGGCGCCGAGCAGATCGCCGACCTGGTCGGCGAGCCGGCGGGCACGGGCGGTTCGCCGACGAGAAACGTCCGTGTCGTGGCGCTCGTTCTGGAACTGCGCCGCTTCGGGCGGCGCACCGCGGTCACCCTGGATGATGCCAGCGGGCGTATCGAGGCCGTGTTCTACGACGAGGTGCTGGAGCGTGTGCGGGGGCTGCTCGTTCCGGATGCCATCGTGGTGCTCGACGGCCGATTGGCCTACGACGACTATTTCAACCGCTGGCGTATCACGGCCAGCGACGTCAGTGATGTCGACTCAATCGTGGAAGCCCAGGCCGGGGTACTCTGGATCGACTGGCGTCCGAACGGCGAAGCGCCCGAGGTGTGCGTGGAACGCCTTAAATCGGCCCTGTCGTCCCACCTGGGCGGAAAGACCGCGGTGGGTATCCGTTATCGGGGATCCGATTCCAGTGTCTGCCTGCGCCTGGGCCAGGGGTGGCGCGTCAGCGCCTCGCGGCAACTGCTGAGCAACCTGAGGACTCTGGAAGGGGTGAATCACGTGGAAGTGGTCTACCGGCGGGGCTAGCGCCCTGTTAACATGTAGCCGAGCCGAAGCCGAACGCCCATGAACCCCAATTTTCTCGAGTTCGAACAACCCATTGCGGAGCTGGAAGCCAAGATCGAGGAACTGCGTCACCTGGACGACCCGACGGTAAACATCGGGGAGGAGATCGAGCAGTTGCAGACCAAGAGCCTGCGTATGACCGAATCGATCTTCAAGTCGCTGACGCAGTGGCAGATTACGCAGATGGCGCGGCATCCGCAGCGGCCCTACATGCTGGACTATGTGTCCCGCATCTTCACCGACTTCGAACAGCTTCACGGTGACAGGGCCTTCGCGGACGACCCGGCGATCGTGGGTGGACTGGCACGTCTCGAGGGCCGCCCCGTGGTGCTCATCGGACAGCAGAAGGGGCGCGAGACGGCGGAAAAGGTACGCCGGAATTTCGGCATGCCGCGTCCGGAGGGGTATCGCAAGGCGCTCAGGCTGATGCGCCTGGCCGAACGTTTCCACTTGCCGGTACTTACGTTTATCGACACTCCGGGCGCCTATCCGGGGGTGGGGGCGGAAGAACGCGGGCAGAGCGAGGCGATAGCCCGCAACCTGATCGAGATGTCCGAATTGCGTACGCCCATCGTCACGACCGTGATCGGTGAGGGCGGTTCGGGCGGCGCGCTTGCCATCGGCGTCTCCGATTGGGTGCAGATGCTCGAGTACAGCATCTATTCCGTCATCTCTCCGGAGGCGTGCGCTTCCATTCTGTGGAAGGACGCGAAGAAGGCCTCCGATGCCGCCGAGGCGCTGGGGGTGGGCGCAGAACGTCTGCTCGACCTGAAGCTTATTGACGCGGTGCTGCCCGAGCCGCTGGGCGGGGCGCACCGCGACGTTAATGCCATGGCGGAGCGGATCAAGGAGAGTCTCATTCGCCAACTGGATCGGCTGGGCACCCAGGCGACGGGCGAATTGATCGCGGCGCGGCAGGACCGGTTTCTGAACTATGGGCGGTTCGAGGGCTGAGCCCCGCGGCAGGGCCGATTCCGACGCCGGGCGTCATGCCTCGTTCTCACCCGACGTCCTTGCCGGGCGCCTGTCGGAATGGCCGGTGCCCCAACGGTACGTGGCGCTGGTCAGCGGCGGTTGCGACTCCATGGTGCTGCTGCACGCCCTGGCCGCCGTGCGAATGCGGCTTCGTTCGCCGCTTGCGGTGCTGCATTTCGATCACGGCCTGAGTCCGGACTCCGCCGCCTGGGCGGACTTCGTCGCTGCCCGCTGCGAGGCTTTGAAGGTTCCCTGTTTCCGCGAGTCGCTGGGCCTGGAAGCCGGTGCGGCGGCGGAAACCCGGGCGCGGGAAGCGCGTTACGAGCGACTCGCGGGCTGGATGTTGCCGGGAGACGGCTGCCTCAGCGCCCATCATGCCGACGACCAGGCGGAAACCTTTCTGCTTCAGGCGCTGCGCGGCAGCGGCATGGCGGGGCTTGCCTCGATGCCGGCGTGGACCGTCTTCGGACGGGGCTGGCTGGGTCGTCCATTGCTCGCCTGGACCCGGGCGGAGTTGCAGGCGTGGGCCGTCCGTCAGGGCGTGCCCTGGGTGGAGGATCCCGCCAACCAGGACCCTTCCGTACCCCGGAACTGGTTGAGGACGCGGGTGTGGCCGGCCCTTGCCGAGACGTGGCCGGCGGCCTCCCGAACGCTCGGCCGAGCCGCCGGACTGGCCGCCGACGCGGACGCCGTTCTCGGCGAGGTGGCGGCCGAGGATCTGTGCCGCCTGGGTGGCGCCGAGGCGGGGAGCCTGCCTGCCGAGGCGTTGCTCGCCCTGTCCCCGCCTCGTCGCCGCAATGCGTTGCGTCACTGGCTGCTGGAGCAGGGGCTGGCCGGACCTTCCGCGCGCAAGCTGCGCGAACTGGAAGCGGAGTTGGTACTCGCCGACCACGGTGCCCGCGCGGTCGTGAGTTGGCCGGGCGCACGCATCCAGCGTTATCGCGGGCGCCTGTTCGCCTACCGTCCCTGGCCCCCGGCGCCGCCCGACGCGATGCCCCTCGTGCCGGAGCAGACGCTCGACCTGGGACGCCTTGGACATATCACCCTGCGCCGTGACGCGGGCGGGCCGCTCGGCGAGCCGTTGATCCGGCGCGAGTTGATGATCCGTTTCCGCGCCGGAGGCGAAAGGCTCAAGCCTGCGGGCGACAGGCATCACCGCAAGCTCAAGCACCTGCTGCAGGAGCAATCGGTGCTGCCCTGGATGCGTGACCGCCTGCCTCTGCTGTACGCGGGAGACGAACTGGCGGCCGTGCCGGGGGTCGTCGAGGCGAGCGAAACCTTCGCCGGCACGGGATGGCGCCTCGACTGGTCGGGGGCCCCGCCGTTACACTGAGGGGGCAGTCCCGATCGAGGAGAGATCCGATGAGCGATAGCGGAAACCGGCAGGCTTCGGAGAAAACCATCACCGCACATTGGCGCGACGAGGCTCTCATCGAACCGCCGGAATCGTTCGTCAGGCAGGCCAACGTCAAGACGCCGGAACTCCATGAGCGCATGTCGGAAGCGAATTTCCCGAAGTGTTTCGACGAGTATGCCCGGCTCCTCGACTGGTCGCGGGAATGGGACCGTACCCTGGACGATTCGCGCCCGCCCTTCTTTCGCTGGTACGTGGGCGGCGAACTCAACGCCAGTTTTAATTGCCTGGACCGTCATTTGCCGCAGGCCGCGGACCGGCCCGCCTTTCATTTCGTGCCCGAGGAAGAGTCGGAAGCTCCGGTCACGGTGACCTATGCCGAGCTGCACCGCCGGGTGAACGAACTGGCAGCCGTGCTGCGCGACGATTTCGGCCTGCGGCGCGGCGATCGCGTCACGCTGTATCTGCCGATGACGCTGGAGCTGCCGGTTACGATGCTGGCCTGCGCGCGTCTCGGCGTGATCCATTCAGCCGTGTTCAGCGGTTATTCGGGACAGGCATGCGCCGATCGAATCCTGGATTCCAGCAGCCGCGTTCTGATTACCATGGATGTCTACCGCCGTGGCGGCAAGCTCATTGATCACAAGCCCAAGGCCGACGAGGCGGCAAGACTGAGTGCCGACGTGCTTGAGCATTGCCTGGTGTTCCGGCGCTTCCCGGGAGCGTATCGCAGCGAGGCCCCGATGCAGGCTCCGCGCGATCGCTTTGCCGACGAGCTGCTGGCAGCGCATCGCGGTGCGACTGTCGAACCGGAGCCCATGCGCGCCGAGGACACTCTGTTCCTGATGTACACCTCGGGCACAACGGGCAAACCCAAGGGGGCGCAGCATTCCACGGGCGGCTATCTGGCCTGGGCCACGGCGACGTCGAAATACGTCCTCGATCTCAAGCCCGAGGATACGTACTGGTGCATGGCGGACATCGGCTGGATCACCGGTCATTCCTACATCGTCTACGGTCCCCTGGCGCTGGGTGTGAGTTCGGTGCTCTTCGAAGGTGCGCCCACCGTGCCGGACGCCGGACGCCCGTGGCGCATTGCCGAGGCCTACGGCGTCAATGTCTTTCATACGTCGCCTACCGCCGTGCGGGCGTTGCGCAAGGTCGACCCCGGCCTGCCAGGCCGCCACGGGATGCGGTTCCGTTGCATGACGACGGTCGGAGAGCCCATCGAACCGGAAGTATGGCACTGGTACCGGGACGCGATCGGCCACGGATCGGCGGTCATCACGGACACATGGTGGCAGACCGAAACGGGTGGGCACCTGATTTCGACCCTGCCCGGCGTCAATGCGATGAAGCCCGGCAGCGCAGGTCCGGCGCTGCCGGGCGTCTACCCGGTAATCTTCGACGACGCGGGCGAGCGGGTGGAGCCGGGGCAGGGACGTGCGGGCAACATCTGCATCCGCAATCCGTGGCCGGGTCGCATGCTGACCATCTGGGGCGACGACGAGCGGTTCGTGCGCACTTATTACGCCCGCTACAATCGCGATCCGGAGAGCACCGACTGGCGTGACTGGCCCTATCTGGCCGGTGACGGCGCGATCCAGAGCGAGGACGGCTATTACCGGATCCTCGGCCGCATAGACGACGTCATCAATGTCGCCGGCCATCGCCTCGGAACCAAGGAGCTGGAATCGGCGTGCCTGACCGTCGACGGGGTCTCCGAAGCCGCCGTGGTTGCGGTCCACGATGCCGTCAAGGGGGTAATGCCCGAGGCTTACGTGTCGCTGGAGCCCGGCCATTCCCCCGAAGGGATGGGTGATGCCGTCAGTGAGCGGATCGTGGAAATGATCGGTCCCATTGCCCGCCCGCGCCGTGTGTGGGTCGTGGGAGACGTACCCAAGACCCGCTCCGGAAAGATCATGCGCCGGGTCCTCAGCGCGCTTTCGGAACAGCGCGACACGGGAGACGTCAGCACGCTGGCCAATCCCGAAGTGGTGGAGGCGATTCGCAAGGAGATTGCCCGGGCTCCGGACGCCCGGTGACCGGCGTCATGCCGTCGACTGCACGGGGGCTTTACAGGGTGCCGGGCCTCAGTGGATGCGGCGGACGAATACCTCCCGTCCGTTACCGTTGACCTGCAGGATATAGCCGATCAACAGCTTCTTGATGACCACCTTCGGGCTTTTCATGTCGGTCTGGTAATAACCCGGGCCCGCCTGGATCCAGATCTGCCCGTTGCTCAGGTGAAATTTGGTCTGTCCGGTCCAGCCGTGGAATTCACCCACGATATGGCTCACGATCCGGTTGGTCGTATTGATTTCCTTGGGCGGCTTCCCGAAGTCGTTGGCAGACGACGGTACGGTCTGCTGTGGTGCCGCGGTTTGCGGCTTGGACGGCGAGCAGAGGCTACGGGTGTACCTGGCGAGCCAGGCGTTCAGCGCATCGAGCTGCTTTTGGGTCAGCTTGTCGAGCCCGCTCCGGGTGTATTCCGTGACGCTCATCAGGTTTCTGATGTCGGGGGCCTTCGTGCAGCTCGGCGATGCCGGGCCGGCCCAGGCCGGTATCGATATCCCGAGGGCGATTAGCAGGACGATTCGAGGGGATTTCATTATCGAGAAGCCTTGCTGATGAAGTCTGTCATGCGGGTCCGCGGCAGAGCCGGGGCTGATTGGCCCGCCCGGCCGCGACGTTCCGGGACAGGCCGATAACATGCCATGAAATGATCGATGCGCTCATGGCGAAATCTTAGCATCATGGCCTGAATCGCGCTATCGCTGGCAGGGGCCCGGCGGGACGGGCCCCGGTTTCCGGGCGGCGGATCAACCGCCCTTTCCGGTGGCGGGCGCAGGGGGATAGAAGACCCCGGTTTGCGCCTTGTGCTTGTCGCCGCGCTGGCAATTGATACTGGCGCCCGCCGAACCGCTCTCATGCAGGCACAGGGTCAGGCTGCGCGCGGGCATGGCGGTCACGAGTTTCGCGAGCCCGGAGTTCAGCGGGGCGGCTATCGAAATGTATTCGCCCAACAATTCGGTGCCTACGTCGAGTGCAATGTCGGGATAAGAGAACCGGGCGTCGTTTGCGTCCTTCAGGTTCTTGAACGGGGGCTCGCCGTTAAGCTTTCGCCAGTCGTTGTCGAAGGTGAGTTCCTGTGTCCGCTGTTGATTGCGTTCGATCTTGCGCTTGGCCAGGTTCAGGCTCACGCTGGTGCGGGCGTCCATTTTTTTCTGCAGGGCGATCTCGCGTTCGAAGAGCTGATATTGCGGCTCCTTCTGGATCGTGTCCTGGAAATACTTTTGCAGCGCGGGCAGGGCCCGGTCGACGCTGTCGGACAGCGGCTTATAGTTGGCGGCGGGTATCTGCTTCCAGGGCAGGGCGTTGGGATAGTTGCTTTCGCCGAAGATGTTGTCGTTGATCGATGACGGGATGGCGATATCCGGTTCCACGCCCTTGCGTTGCGTACTGGCCCCGTCCACCCGGAAGAACTGCGCCATCGTGAGCTTGAGTTCGCCCGCCTTGAACCCGGGCAGGAAGTCGTCGAGATGGATGAGCGTCTGCACCGTCCCCTTGCCCCAGGTGTCGGAGCCGAGGATCAGGGCGCGGTGGTAATCCTTCAAGGCCCCGGAAAAAATTTCCGTGGCCGATGCGCTGAACCGGTTGATCAGCACGGCCAGCGGGCCGCTCCAGGCCACCTGCTCGCCGGCGGGGGTGGGCAGCACCTGCGTGTGTCCATCGCGGTCGTGCACCTGGACCACGGGCCCGTCCGGAATGAACAGTCCGGTCAGGGAAGCGGCTTGCTGCAGAGAACCGCCGCCGTTGTTCCTGACGTCGAGCAGGATGCCGGAAACCTTTTCCTTCTTCATCCGCTTGACGATGGCCCGCACATCGCTGGTCACGCTGGGCGAGTCGTTGCTGTCGGAATCGGATCCGAAGTCGACATAGAAGGAGGGAATGTTGATGATGCCGATCTTGTAGACGGTACCGCCGTTCTTGACCAGGACCGTGTGGCCATGCGCCCTTTGCGCATTCAGCTCCACGGTATTGCGGACCAGCGGCAGCATCCTCTCGGCACTGCCCGGCAGTGCTCCGGCAGGCAGAATCTTCAGCCTTACGGTGCTACCCTTCGGGCCCCGGATCTTTTTCACCACGTCGTCCAGGCGCCAGCCCACGACGTCGACGAGCTTGCCCTTTTTGCCTTGGCCGACCGCCGTGATGCGATCACCGGCCTTGAGCACGCCGTTCTTTGCCGCCGGGCCGCCGGGGAGGATGCGAACGACGGTCGCGTAGCCGTCGTTCTCGCTGAGCTGGGCCCCGATGCCTTCGAAGTGCAGGCTCATCTCGATCTTGAATTGCTGCGATTCGAAGGGCGAAAAATACGAACTGTGCGGATCCTGCGTCTGGGTATAGGCATTCATGTACGTACTGAACACGTCGTTCGAAGTCGTCTGCTGGATGTTGCGCAGTGCCCGCTCGTAGCGGTTCTTGAGGGTCTTGGCGGCTTCCTTCCAGGTTTTCCCCGCGAGCAGGATGACCAGGGCGTCGTTCTTCACGCGTTCCTTCCACAACTGATCGAGCGCCCGGGTGCCGGCGGCCCACGGTGCATGCCGGCGGGAAAACCGGAAGCGGTCGTCGCCCTTGAAGCCGGGTTCCTTCTTCAGCAGCGTGAGGGCGTAGGCGATCTGACGGCGAGCCCGTTCGTTGTAGCGGGCGTAGATGGCGAACGCCGGTTCGAGGTTGCCGTGACGCAGGTCCCCGGCCAGTTTGTCGTCGTACTTTTCGTGGAATCCCTTGACGTCCTTGTCGGTAAAGTAGAAATGGCCCGGATCCAGCGTATCGATATATTCCTTGATCATGCTGTGCGCGAACGCGTCATCGAGCGACTCCGCCGGATAATGGTGATGCTGCGTAACCTGGTTGACGATCCGCGCTATCAGCACCTGCCGGGACTGGGGAGCGAGTTGACTCGCGGCGTTCGCCGCCTGGGTGGAAGATGCCAGGGCGGGGACCGCCACGCCCAGGGCGAGGCCGAGTGCCGGCAGTAACAGTGCTTTCTTGCAGGAAAAAGTCATTTATCACCTTGGGGGGCCAACGCGGGCCCTTCAGTTCATTGACGGATTGGGCGATACCTTACCGCTCGGGGGATCGGTATGCGGCCTTCCGGAGGTTCGCGTCCACTGCCGGAAGGCGTTCCCGCCGCCCGCAATCTGTTCCGAATAGTCGCACGCCACTCATTGTAGCGTCTTTGCCCGGGGCATCCTATCCCCGCCGGAGGGGGCTTTCAAGCTCTCGTGCATGCTGGCCGGAGCCGGTGGCCGGATGATCCGCCGCCCGTAGTTCACGCACCGGGTGTAGGACCCGTCGATGTCAAGCGGGTTCTCCTTGCAGTGATATTTCCCGAGCGGGAGGTGGAGTCCGTTCAGTTCGATGTCCGGAGACGGCGAAAAGCCGACGTAATGGGCCATCAGCTCGGCGCTGGTCCGCAACGCGATATCCGGGGCCTTGAACCGGGCCCTGGCCGCTTGCCCGAGGCTGCCGAACGCCGGTTTTCCCTCGAGCTTGCGCCACGCGTTGTCGAGCGCAAGCCGGATCGAGCGGCGGCGGGCCAGGGCCGCCTTGCGCCGGTCAAAATCAAATGACACGGCCTTGCGGTCCGCCCCTTGTCTCTCCACGGCCAATTCATGTTCGTAGAGCCTGAATCCGTCGGTGTTCCGCAGTTTGTCGTCATAAAAGCGCTTCAGCTTCTTGATAGCGGGGCGCAGGTCCCCATCTGGCGTGGGGTGCTTGACCGGCGATACCGTCTTCCAGGGCAGAGCGTTGGAGTATTCCGCTTCCCCCTGGGGGCCGGCATTGTTGCTGGCGTCCGGGATGTCGATGTCGGGCCGTATTCCCCGCCGCTGCGGGCTGGACCCGTTCAGCCCGAAATAGTGTGCCACGGTCAGCTTGACAGCACCGGCCTCGCGGCCCTGGAGCGGAATGAGAGTCTGGATCGTGCCCTTGCCCCAGGTGCGCGCTCCCATGACGATGGCACGGCCGTAGTCGTGAAGCGTGCTGGTCAGAATCTCTGCGGCGGACGCGGTGAAATGGTTGGTCAGCACACCCAACGGGCCGCGCCAGACGGGGACGCTGCCCACGGGGGTGGACAGGGTCCGGATATGGCCGGCGGCGTTCTCCACCTGGATGACCGGACCCCGGGGAATGAACAGTCCGGCAAGCGCGAGCGCCTGCCGCACGGACCCTCCGCGGTCATTCCGCAGGTCGAGGATGACCGCGGACACCCCTTCCGTCTTCAGCAACCGGAGGAGGTAGCGCACGTCGCCGGATACATCCGGCGACCTGGCGCGGCGCGCGGCACCCGGACCCAGCTCGGCATAGATGGAGGGAACGCGGATCACGCCTATCTTGTACTGCAATGTCTTCACCCGGCCCGGCACGATGTAGGCGCTGGCCCGTCCGGCATCCATTCCGATGGCGGCCCGGGTCAGGCTGATACTTGCCGCCTTGCCATCCGCCGGTTCGCCGGCACGCAGGACGAGCAGGCTCAGAGGGCTTCCCGGTGGCCCGTGCAGCGCGTCCGCGATGTCCGCCAGCCGCCAGGCCATGACGTCCCGGCCGCCGATACCCACTATGCGGTCGCCCGGCCGCAAGCCGTGGGCCCCGGCCGCGGGGCTGCCGGGGACGGTGCCGGTGACCGTCGCATAGCCCTGGCGCTCGGCCAGGCGAACACCGATTCCGTCGCCCCGCAGGTCCGTCCGGTCCTCGAACTGCCGGGCCCGGAGCGGGGAGAAATAGTCGCTGTGGGGATCCAGTGCCCGCAGGCAGGCGTCCATGAACCGATCGAAGATCGTGGCGCTTCGCGTGGCCTGCACCCGGTCCAGCCGGTGCCGGTAGCGAGCCTCCAGAACGCTCGTCGCGGTCTTGCGGCTCTCGCCGCCGAGACGGAGGGCCAGGAGCTCGTTCGCGATGCGTTTGCGCCAGTGTTGGTCGAGCGCCGCGGTGTCGGCCGGGGGCATCGTCGATGGCCCGGGGGCGTAGGTTCCGCTGGGCAACGGGCGGGGCTTGCCGTCGAGCACTCCCAGTGCGCGGCCGATACGCTCCCGCACCTGGTCCCGGTAGCGAGCGTAAATGGCGAAGGCCGGACCCAGGTCCCCCCGCCTCGCGTCGGCCAGGAGCGTACCGCCGAACTTTTTTTCCAGGCCGTTGATTTGCCCGCGGGTGAAATAGATGTGGCCGGGGTCGAGGGTATCGATGTATCGGGCCAGTATCCGGTGCGAGAGATCGGAGTAGGTTGCGAGGGGCGGATAGTGCTCGCGGTCCACGACCTTCATGACGGCCCGGGCAATCCCGGACTGCGCAGGCAGCGGTACCAGGGCCGTCCGGGCCGGGGGCGCGCCCGCGGCGATCGCCGGGACGGCGGCAGCCGACAGCAGGGTTGCCGCAAGCAGGAGGAATCGGGTTTCAGGCGTGGGGATCGATGGCATCGCGATGCCGCTGCGGCCCGGGGCGTTGCGTCCCCGGGCCGCCGGGTGCGGCACGGTTATTTGCCGAGTGCATCCACGATGCGCTGGTGTTCGGCCGTAAGCCGCTCGGGGATGCGCTCGCCGTATTGCTCGAAGTATTCCGCGATGGCGGCGTATTCCTCGCGCCATTCCGCGGGATCGATGCTGAGCAGCTTTTCCATGGTCTCGCCGGAGAGTCCGAGATCGCTGCCGTGCAGTTCGCCGACCCGGGGGATGAAGCCGACGGGTGTTTCCTGCGCTTCGCCGCGGCCCTCGCAGCGTTCCAGGATCCAGCGCAGTACGCGCAGGTTCTCGCCGAACCCGGGCCACAGGAACGTTCCGTCCTCGCCCTTGCGGAACCAGTTGACGTGGAAGATGCCGGGGGCCTTCGAGGCCCGGTCGCCCACCGTCATCCAGTACCCCCAATAGTCGGCGAAGTTGTAGCCGCAGAACGGCTTCATCGCCATCGGGTCGCGGCGCACGGCGCCGACCTTGCCGGCCGCCGCAGCCGTGGTCTCGGACGCCATGCCGGCACCGACAAGGACGCCGTGGTTCCAGCTCTTGGCCTCGTAGACCAGCGGCGCCAGGTGCGCGCGCCGCCCGCCGAACAGGATCGCCGAGATCGGCACGCCGTGCGGATCCTCCGCCTTGTCCGAGTAGCTCGGGTTCTGGCTGGCCGCGACGGTGAAGCGGGAATTGGGGTGGGCCGCCGGGCCGTTGGCGGGATCGTAGGGGCGGCCCTGCCAGTCGGTGACCGGCTCGCCGTCTTTCTTGCCTTCCCACCACGGTTCGTTGTCCGCGGTCACGGCCACGTTGGTGAAAATGGTGTTCCTGTGGATTGTTTCGTAGGCGTTTTTATTGGTCTTCTTGTTGGTGCCCGGTACCACGCCGAAGTATCCGGCCTCCGGGTTGATGGCCCACAACCGCCCGTCCTCGCCCACGTGCAGCCAGGCGATGTCGTCGCCCACGGTCCAGACCTTCCAGCCCTGCATCTCCCCCGGCGGGATCAACATGGCGAGATTGGTCTTGCCGCAGGCCGATGGGAAGGCGGCCGCGACGTAGCGGGTTTCCCCTTCGGGACTCTGGATGCCCACGATAAGCATGTGCTCGGCGAGCCAGCCCTCGTCGCGCGCTTGCCAGCTCGCGATGCGCAGGGCATGGCACTTCTTGCCGAGCAGGGCGTTGCCCCCGTAGCCCGAGCCGATGCTCTTGATCGTGCGCTCCTCGGGGAAGTGCATGATGAATCGCCGGTCCGGCGAAAGATCGCCCATCGAATGCAGGGCCTTCACGAAAGGCTCACCCGCCTCGATGCGCTTCAGCGCAGCGGTGCCCATGCGGGTCATGATCTTCATGTTCGCCGCCACGTAGGCGCTGTCGGTGATCTCTACGCCCAGGCGCGCGTGCGGCGAGGTGATGGGCCCCATGCAGTAGGGCAGTACGTACATGGTGCGCCCCCGCATGGCCCCGTCGAACAGTCCGTCGAGCTTGGCATGGGCCTCCTGCGGGTCCATCCAGTGGTTGTTGGGTCCCGCATCCTCGCGTTCACGCGAGCAGATGAAGGTGAGGTGTTCCACGCGGGCGACGTCGGAGGGATCGGATCGGTGAAGGTAGCATCCGGGGTAGGTGTCCTGGTTGAGTTCCAGAAGGGTGCCGTCGGCGAGCATCTCCTGGATCAGCGTCTGGTATTCCTCTTCGCTGCCGTTGCACCACTGGATGCGCGCGGGCTGCGTCAGGCGGGCGACTTCATCCACCCACTCGGAAAGTGCACGATTGCTTGTCGTCATTGCTACCGGTTCCTGCTGCAAGTTGAATAACCTCTGAAAATCGAAAGTGGTGTTTCAGAGTTGAAAAGTTGGGGCATGTTGCGGGCCGGGCGCCTCGTCGGCGTGCGTGTGTACGGTCCGGGGCGGCCGCCCGGGGCCGCCGGCGGCTTACGATCCTGCCAACACACGATAATTGGCCCGTAAAGTCTCCTAATTATACGCTTGCAGTACCATTGGTTGCCATGAAGTTGTCCGATCGCGTCGAATCGAGCCTGGGTCCGGACGGCGTATTTGTTCGCCAGGTACCCGGGTTTGAGCCGCGCGGGATGCAACTCGAGTTCGCCAGAGGCGTCGCGGACGCGATCGAGACGGGGGGCAGCCTGATTGCGGAGGCCGGCACCGGGACCGGCAAGACGTTTGCCTACCTGGTGCCGATCCTGCTCGCGGGGCGGCGTGCGGTGATCGCCACTGCCACCCGGGCCCTGCAGGACCAGCTCTACGAACACGACCTGCCGGTCGTAGCGCGGGCCCTCGGGCGGCCGCTCGACGTCACCGTGCTCAAGGGCAGGACCAACTACCTCTGCCGCGAGCGCCTCAATCAGTTCCAGCCGGAATTGCTCCAGGATGAGCCGTTCGATCCGGAGGCGATACGGCTCTGGGAACGCACGACGGCCACGGGCGACCTGGCGGAACTGCCGGAACTGGCCGAGAGTGGGGCGCTCCGGACACGCCTGACCACCGACCGCCACGGCTGTCCCGGCGGCAGTTGCCCCGAATATGCCGGTTGCCACCTCTACCGCGCGCGGCAAAAGGCAAAGGAAGCCGACGTCGTCATCGTCAATCATCACTTGCTGCTGGCGGACCAGGCGCTGCAGGCCGAGGGCTTCTCATTGCTTGGCGACGCCGGCGTGGTCGTCGTCGACGAGGCGCATGCCCTGCCGGATACGGCGCGCACGGTATGGGGCGAGAGCGTGTCCTTCAAACAGCTCGACGCCCTGGCCAGGGCGGCCGGCAAGGTACTGGCGGGACAAAGCGGATCGGCGAGTGCCTTGCAGACGGCCGTGGCACAGCCGTTTCCCCCGGGGCCGGGCAGCTACCCGCGGGAGGCAGGCGGGGATGACTTCGAGAAGCGTCTGGGTGACATCGAGGCATCGCTTGCCGGGCTGGATCGGGAGCTGGAGGAGGCCGGTTATGGCGACGACGAACTGCGGAGGCGACTGCGGGCCCTGCGGGCGGGACTCGAGGTCTGGCTGGCCGGCAGCCGGCCGGAAGAGGGCGGCAAAGCCGTTTCCTGCGCCGTGGAAACCGGAGAGCAGGGCGCGGTGACCCTTACCTTGCGTCTGCTCGAGACCGGCGACACCTTCGCCGACTGGATCCGCCGCAGCGAGGCAAGCTGGATATTCAGCTCCGCCACCCTGGCCGTGGGCGACGATTTCAGTGTCTTTGCCCACGATATGGGACTGGATTCACCGCGTACGCTTCAGGTCGGCAGTTCGTTCGACTACGCGGCGCGGGCGCGGCTGTACCTGCCGCCGGACATGCCGTCGGTGGATTCCGCCGGGTACCTGGAGGCCCTCCTGGACGCGGCCGAGCCGCTGCTGGCGGCCAGTGCGGGCGGCGCGTTTTTCCTCTTCACCAGCCGCCGCGCGCTGCGCCGCGCGGCCGAGCTGGTCCGTCGGCGCGACTGGCCCCAAGCGTTGTTCGTCCAGGGCGAAGGCCCAAGGGCACGTCAACTGGAGGCCTTCCGTGCGGCACGCAACGGGATCCTGCTCGGTACCCGCAGCTTCTGGGAAGGCGTCGACGTCAAGGGCGAAGCGCTGGTGCTGGTGGTCATCGACCGTCTGCCGTTCGCGTCGCCGGGGGATCCGCTGCTGGAAGCGCGCATCAAGCGCTGCCGCGCCGCGGGCGGCAATCCTTTCCGCGACATCCAGTTGCCGGCCGCCGTGATGGCGCTGAAGCAGGGGGCCGGCCGACTGATACGCGACGGCAACGATTACGGGGTGCTCATGATCGGCGATCCGCGCCTGCAGGTGCGCCACTATCGCAAGCGGTTCCTGGACAGTCTGCCGCCCATGCCCATCGTGCGTGACGGGGACGAGGCCGCGGCGTTCCTGGGGCGCAGGGCGGAGGTATCGGCATGCGCCTGATCGCAATCGATACCGCCACGGCGGAGCCCGGCCTGTGCCTGCGTGACGGATCGCGAGTCCTCGGGACCTGGCGGGGCCCCCCGCGCAGCGGGCCGGGACCGGTCCTGGACGCACTGCACGACCTGCTGGCGTCGGCCGGGATGGATCTCGACGCGCTCGACGGCATTGCCTTCGGGCGTGGCCCCGGGGGGTTCACCGGGGTTCGCCTCGGCGTTGCGCTGGCCCAGGGACTGGGTCTCGGGACGGGCCTGGCGCTGGTCCCCGTCTCCGACCTGGCGGCGCTGGCCTGGAACGCCGTACGCCGGCATGGTTGGACGCGCGTGCTGGCCTGCCTGGATGCGCGGCAGGGGGACGTGTATTGGGCGGCGTATACGCATTCGCCCGGGGCGGGCCTGCAGTTGGAGGGCGTGGAGCGCATCGATGCGCAGCGGGCTTTCGCAGGCCCGGCCGGCGAGTGGGCATGGGCGGGCAGCGGCCTGCGGATGCTCGAACCGGGCACCGCCTCCGGGAATGCCGATCCGGCGCTGGCACCGGACGCGGAAGCCGTCGCCGAACTGGGCATGCAGGCGCTCGGCCGGGGCGAAACGCGGGTGCCGGCGGAAGCAATGCCGACCTATCTGAGGGAACGCGTGGCACGGCCCTCGCCGCGATACCGGCGACGCCGCGACACGCTGGGCCTAGACGGCGCCGGACCGGGCGGACGCCCTCCGATGCGCTAGTATGAAATCGGAAGCACAGGATGTCGCGCGGTGACTGTTGATCCCGAAAACCTGATCTGGATCGATCTGGAAATGACCGGGCTCGTCCCGGAACGGGATCGGATTATCGAGATCGCCACGTTGGTCACGGACAAGGAACTGAACGTGATCGCCACCGGCCCGGAGCTGGCGATCCACCAGGACGAGAGCGTTCTGGCAGGCATGGACGAATGGAACGTCGAGCACCATACCGGCTCCGGGCTCTATGCCCGCGTCCAGGCCAGCAGCGTAAGCGAGCGCGAAGCCGAGCAGGCCACGCTGGATTTTCTGCGCCTGCACGTGCCCGAACGGGCTTCCCCGATGTGCGGCAACACGATCTGCCAGGACCGGCGTTTCCTCGCGCGCTACATGCCCGAGCTCGAAGCCTTTTTCCATTACCGCCACGTCGACGTCAGCACGCTCAAGGAGCTCGCCAGGCGGTGGGCGCCGGCGGCGCTCGGGGGGCCGCAGAAGGAGAGTGCGCATCGCGCCCTGGCCGACATCGAGGAATCGGTTGCCGAACTGCGCCATTACCGGGCGCAGCTGTTTCGTCCCCAATACGGAGGCGATTGAGCGGCCGCGGCGGCGAACCGGGGGAGCCCGGCGCGGTTGCCAGGGTTGCTACGGCTGTTCGCCGGGTTTCACCGGGAGCCCGGCCTGGGCCCAGGCCAGCGTGCCGCCCAGGACGATGAATGCGCGGGGGAAGTGCTCGGACACGACGTCCGCTGCCTGCGCGGCGCGCTGGCCCGAGTGGCAGATGAAGTAGACCGGAGTGTCCGGGCCGTAGCCCGCGGCGGCGAGGCATTCCCGCAGCGCGGCCGGCGTGCACCGATCCAGCGTGAGCAACAGGGCGCCGTCGGCGTGCAGGGCCCGGTATTCCTCGGCCGTGCGGACGTCGATCAGCGCACAGCGCTCGCCGGCCGTGATACGTTTATGCAGCTCTTCGGCGTGAATCCGGTCGGGGCGGCTCATGGTGCGCAACATTGGAGGTCGATTGATGACGATAACAAAACCTGCCAAAACGGAGCAAGATCCGCGGCCCCTGAGGGCTCCGACTCCGGCGGAAATCGCCGCGGCCCGCACCCGACTCGCTGACACCATCCGGACGACGCCGTCATGGGCGCCCGATGTCCTCGCCGAAGAACTGGGTTCGAAGGTGGTACTGAAGTGCGAGCAATTCCAGGCAACGGGAGCGTTCAAGGCGAGAGGTGCCTTGAATGCCGTGCGTTCGCTTACGCCCTCCCAGCTCCAGCGCGGGGTGACCACCCATTCCTCGGGAAACCACGGGCAGGCGTTGGCCTGGGCCGCCCGGTCCGCCGGTGCCCGCGCCAGGATCGTGGTGCCGGCCTCGGCGGTGGCGACCAAGCGCGCGGCCATCCGGTCCTGGGGCGCCGAAATCGTCGACTGCGGACCGACCCAGCAGGAACGCGAGGAGCGCCTGGCCGAGGTCGTGGTCGAGACCGGTGCGCTGGTGGTGCATCCCTACGACGACGGCCGGGTGATCGCGGGCCAGGCAACGGCGACGATCGAACTCCTGGAGGCGGAGCCGCGCCTGACCCGGCTGGTGGTGCCGGTGGGCGGCGGCGGCCTGGCCTCGGGCGCCATTCTCGGGGCACGCTGGATGGAGCGCGACATCGAGATCGTCGGTGTCGAACCGGCCGGTGCCGACGATACCCGGCGCTCGCTCGAGGCCGGTCGTATCGAGGCGCTGGCGCGGGTCGACACGCTGGCCGACGGACTCCGGGCGACGGTGGGCGAAGTGACGTTTCCGGTGCTGCAGTCCGGCCTGGCGGACCTGGTGACGGTGACCGACGAGGCCATGCTGGCCGCCATGCGCTGGATGGCGGAGGCGGCCAAGCTGTTGATCGAACCGTCGTCGGCCACGGTGATTGCGGCGCTGATGACGGGGGCCGTGGCCTGCGACGGCCTGACCGGCGCCATCGTTTCCGGCGGCAACGTCGATTTCGCGGGTGAGGCCTGGCAGCGCGCGTTTGCCTGAGGCGAGGGCTGCGTATCAAACGCTTGCATGAATTGCGGCGCGGTGCCAGAATCGAGCGCAGCCACCCCGAGTAATACGTCATGCCCAAGCGCCTGCTGATCCTTTCCGCCGTTCTCCTGCTGATCCCCGCAGGGGCACTGGCCCAGTCCCCGGCCTCCACCGCGATGTCTGCCGCGCCGGCCGCCGGGGCGGGACCGTCCATGGCGGTGACCGGTGTGTGGAGGACGCCGAACGACAAGTCGCTCGTGCGCATCTACCGCAAGCCGGACGGGACGTTTGTCGGTCGGATCATCTGGCTCAAGAAGCCGACGTATCCGCCGGACTTCAAGAACAAGGCACTGGCCGGAAAGCCCAAGGTCGACCTGCACAACCCGGACAAGAAACTGCGTTCGCGTCCGGTGATGGGCATGGACGTGCTGACCGGGTTCAAGTATTCGCCCGCGCATCACGATTGGCGCAAGGGCAAGTGCTACGACCCCGAGGAAGGCAAGACATATACGTGCCGCATGTGGCTGAAAAACCATGACACATTGATGGTCCGCGGCTATGTCTGGATCTTCCACAAGACCCAGACCTGGCACCGCCACGTTCCGCCGCCGACCACGGCCGGCGCGGCAGCCACCGTGCAATAGCCGCGGCGCACGCGGGAAGAACGCCGCCCGCGCCCCGGAGGCGCCCGTGCTAGGCTAAGCCGGTACGCATGGATCGCGTCGTACGCTCCGGCGGCACGGGCACCCATGTTTTCGTTCATTCGATAGCAGGATTCGTGATGCACAGGAAAGTGATATTCGGTCTTGCCCTGGCGGGCATGGTGCCGCTGGCGGCGTGTACTCCATCGTCTTCGGCAACGCATTCGGCTGCTGCGGCGCAGGGCACGGCGCCGGCGGCTGCGACGTCGGGTACCCGGGTCGTTCGCGCAACGCTCAAGAACGGTCTGCGGGTCGTCGTGGTGCGCGATCCCTTCGCACCGGTTGCCGCCCAGGAGATCACCTATCTCGTGGGCGCCAACGAAGCGCCGAAGGGGTTTCCGGGCATGGCGCACGCGCAGGAGCACATGATGTTCCGCGGCGCACCGGGCCTTTCGCGGAACCAGCTCTCGGCGATCATGGCGCGCATGGGCGGGACGTTCGACGCCTTCACGACCAACGACATTACGTCCTACTTCATGATCGTGCCCAAGGGCGACCTGGACGTGTCTCTCCACGTCGGCGCGGCGCGCATGGCGGGGGTCGACGATTCGGAAGCGCAATGGAAGGAAGAGCGCGGTGCCATCGAACAGGAAGTTGCACGGGACTACTCGTCGCCCATTTACATGCTCGAGAAAAAGATGCTGGCGCACCTGTTCGCCGGTACCCCGTACGCGCACGATGCGCTCGGCACCAAGCCGTCGTTCGACAAGACCACCGGTGCGATGCTCAAGAAATTCCATCAGGCCTGGTATGCCCCGAACAATGCCCTGCTGGTGGTGACCGGCGACGTCGACCCCCGGGCCGTGATCGCCAGGGTGAAGAAACTGTACGGCAAGATCCCGGCCAAGAAACTCCCCGTGAAGCCCAAGGTAACGCTGGCACCGGTCGCGGCGACGACGTTTACGACCCCGTCCGACCAGCCTTATGGTCTGGTCCTGGTGAGCTTCCGCATGCCGGGCTATAGCAGTCCCGATTATGCGGCGGCGCAACTTGCCGCCGATGCCCTGTCGTCCAAGCGCGGGCCGATCCAGGCACTGCGTTACCAGGGCAAGGCGCTCGCCGCGGGCTTCTATTACCAGGCCAAGGTCGGGACAGGCCTCGCGTTTGCCTACGCCGTCTATCCGCCGGGCGGGAACGTCGAGAAGGTGAAGCAGGCCCTGACTGGCGCCATCGAGAAGGTGCGCAAGAGCGGGATCGCATCGGATCTGGTCACGGCGTCTAAGCGCCGCGCGTTGCTCCAACATGAACTGCAGCGAAACTCGATTTTCGGATTGGCCCGGACCTGGACGAACGCTCTCGCCCTGGCCGGACTCAATTCGCCCTCCGAGGCGCTCGAGCGGTTACGCTCGGTCACGCCGCAGCAAGTGAACGCTCAGGTAAAGCAACGCCTGGACCTCGATCATGCCATCACCCTCATCGCGCAGCCGACGCCGGGCACGAAGCCGAGGGGGGGCCAAGGCTACGGCGGCAAGGAATCATTCACGAGCAAGCCGACGGGCAAGGTGACGCTCCCGAAATGGGCGGAGAAATCGCTTGCCCAGCTTCCTCATCCCGAGCCTTTCCTGCATCCCGCGGATACGACGCTGCCGAATGGCATCCGGTTGATCGTCCAGCCGTTGCACGTGAGCCATTCGGTAAGCCTTTACGGCGTGGTGAATCAAAACGAGGACCTCCAGGCGCCGAAAGGACAGGAGGGCGTGGGCGATCTTCTCGGCGCGCTCTTCGACTGGGGGCCCAAGGGCATGACGCGACTTCAGTTCGATACCGCGCAGGACAAGATCGGTGCCAATCTCTCGGTCGGGCCCGACTTCTCGCTCCAGGTCTTGCCCCGGTATTTCGACGCCGGCGTGAAGCTGCTCGCGAAGGACATGCTTGATCCGGCCCTGCCGGAGCAGGCTCTGAAGCAGCAGCGTTTCCTGCAGGCCCGGCAGGCGGCGGGGCAGGTGCAGAGCCCGCAGTTCAAGTTCGACCGCGCGGTCCAGAAGGCGCTTTTACCCAAGGGCGACCCCGCACTCCGTCTGTCGACCGCGAAGTCCATCGGCTCGCTGGATCGCAAGAAGCTGGAGGCCTATTACGCCAAGGCGTACCGGCCGGACGAAACCAGCATCGTCGTGATCGGCGACATTACGCCGGCGGCCGCGAAAAAGGCGGTGGAGAAATACTTCGGCGACTGGAAGGCCACCGGCAAGAAGCCGGACCTCGACTATCCGCCCGTACCGCCGTCGAAGCCATCGAACACTTTCGTGCCCGATCCGCAGAAGAAGCAGGACCAGGTGGTGTTGGCCGAGACGCTGGGCCTCAATTACACGAATCCCGAGCACTTCGCGCTTGATCTGGCGAACGACTATCTCTCGGGCGGGTTCTACGCTACGCCGCTGTTTCGCGTGCTGCGCGAGAAGCTCGGCCTGGTGTACAGCGTCGGGGCGAGCTTCAATTTCGACCGTCACCGCGGCAATTTCCAGCTCAGTTACGGTTCCTATCCCGACAAGGTCGACCAGGCGCGCAAGGCGGCGATCAAGGTGCTGAAGCAGGTGGCCGCGAAGCCCCTGACCTCCGGCCAACTGCACTTGGCCAAGTCCATCGGGTTGCGCCGGATCCAGCTCGGCCAGCAAAGCGTCGGCGGGATCGCCCAGGGCTGGCTCAATCGCAGCACCGAGGGCCTGCCGCTCGACTGGAATTACGTGATGGCGCACCACTTCGAGACGCTGACGGCGCCGGAGATACACCAGGCGCTGCAGCAATACTTCGATCCCGCACGGCTCTCGACCATCGTGCTCGGTCAGAAGCCGTAATCCGCTTGAGGCGACAGGTGTCTTGCAGCGCCTGTCGCCTCACGCCATAGGCCATAGTTGTTACGGCTCACGGCTTACGGCTCACGGCTTACGGCTTACGGCTTACGGCTTACGGCTCACGGCCAGCGGCCCCCAGGCCTGGCTGGTGGGCATGATCTCAATGCGGTTGACGTTCACGTGCCGGGGCTGTTCGAGCACCCAGAGCGCGGCCCGCGCGATATCGTCCGCGTTCAGCGGTTCCATGCCGCGGTAGGGCGCCGCGGCCTGATGGGCATCGCCTTTGAACCGCACCAGGGAGAATTCCGTCTCGGCCAGCCCCGGCGCGATGTCCGTCACGCGGACGCCGGTGCCCTGGAGATCAGCGCGCAGGTTGCGTGAGAACTGCCATACGAAGGCCTTGGTGGCACCATAGACGTTTCCGCCCGGGTAAGGATTGTCGGCGGCGACCGAGCCGATGTTCACGATGTGTCCCCGCCCGCGCTCGACCATGCCGGGCAGGAGGGCCCGGGTGACGTAGAGCAGACCCTTGATGTTGGTGTCGACCATCGTCTCCCAGTCGTCCAGATCGGCTTCCTGAGCCGGTCCCAGGCCGAGGGCAAGGCCGGCATTGTTGACGAGTACGTCGATGCCCGCGAAATCACGCGGGATCCCCGCCAGCGCCCGGTCGACCGCTGCGCGGTCGCGTACGTCGAAGGCGAGCGGCAGGAAGGCGTCGCCGAGTTCCGCGCGCAGGTCTTCCAGGCGGTTCCGACGGCGCCCCGTGCCGATAACGTGCCAGCCCTTGTCGACGAGCCGGCGTGCGATCTCTCGCCCGAAGCCGGCGCTCGCACCGGTGACCAGAGCGGTGTCCTGTGTCATTGCGGGATCTCCTCGAACCGGCCTCCATGATAATCGCTCCGCACGGTGGCAAAATACGACCATGAAGCGCAAGACTGCCGCAGGTCCCGGGATCGATACACCGCACCTTGACGAGCGGGCGCAGGCTGTCCTGCGGGGGCTGATCGAGCGCTACGCCAGCGAGGGGCAGCCCGTCGGATCGCGAATCCTGTCGCGTGATCTCGGCCTCGGACTGTCGCCCGCCAGTATCCGCAACGTGATGGCCGACCTCGAGGATATGGGCCTGATCAGCTCGCCCCACGTATCGGCCGGGCGCGTGCCGACGCGGCGGGGGTACCGGGTGTTCGTCGACAGCCTGCTCAAGATCGAACCGTTGGCACCCACCCAGCTCAAGCGCCTGCGCGAAGGCCTGAAACCGCCCGAGGAGGGTGCCGGGCAGATGGCGGGGGAGGTTTCGCGCATGGTCTCGAAGATGACGCGCATGGCCGGCCTGGTCACGGTGCCGCGGCGCAACAGCGCCGCATGGCGACACATCGAGTTCCTGCGCCTTTCGGACCGCCGGGTACTGGCCATACTCGTGCTCGACGACCGCGAGGTCCAGAACCGCGTGCTCGAGTTCGACGAGGACTACGCGCCGGAGGTGCTGACCGCGGCGGCCAACTACCTCAACGAGCTGTTCGCGGGGCGTCCGCTGAGCACCGTGCGCAGTGGTCTGGTGGAAGCGATGCGCGACGACATGCGAAACCTCAACGAGTTGGCGCAGAAGGCCCTGACCCTGGGCGAGCGCATGTTCAGTTTCGAGGACTCGGACAAGGCGGATTACGTGATCACCGGGGAGACCAACCTGATGGGGTTCTCCGAGCTGGCGGACCTCGACCGGCTGAAGGCCCTGTTCGAGGCCTTCAACCGCAAGCAGGAAATCCTGGCGGTGCTCGATCGTGCGATCGCCGCGCCCGGCGTACAGATCTTCATCGGCGAGGAATCGGGTTACTCGGTGCTCGGGGACCTGTCGGTCGTCGTGTCGAGCTATGGAAGCGAGGATCGGCCGCTGGGCGTCGTCGGCGTGATCGGTCCCACCCGCATGGCCTATCAGCGCGTTATTCCGGTCGTCGACGTCACGGCGAGGCTGCTGGGCTCGGCGCTCGGCGGAGAAGAAGCGGGTTCCGCCTAGGCCACCTTTCGCAGAGGAAGTCGACCAGAGCCCGAACACGGCGGGACCGGTGGAGCCTGATGCAACGTCGGGCCGGGCCCGGCGCCGGATACCGGGGGGCGGTCGAGCGGCGGATTGCGACTTGAACCCCGGGAATTCATCCCCAGAAAGGTATTTAAGACGTCTTTTCCACGTTTTACAGGAGAGCATATGACGAAGGACCCGGAGCACAGGACCGAGGCCCACGATAGCGGCGCGGCCGAACAAATCGACAATCCGGAGGCCGCGGTGCCGGCCGACCTGGAAGCGCTGAAGGCCGAGGCGGAAGCGGAGCGCGACCGTTCGCTGCGCCTGGCCGCCGAGATGGAAAACGTCCGCCGGCGAGCCGCGCGCGAGCTGGAGAGCACGCGCCGCTATGCCCTGGAGCGCTTCGCGGCCGAGCTGCTGCCGGTGGCGGACAGCCTGGAGCTGGCTCTGGCGTCGGCCGACGATGTGCCGGAGGGGCTGGAAATGACGCTCAAGCTCCTGCATGACATCCTGGCGCGGCATCACATCGAGTCGGTGGCGCCGGCCGAGGGCGATGCCTTCGATCCCGAGCTGCACGAGGCGATGGCGACCCAGCCGAGCGAAAGAATGGCGCCGGACCGCGTCCTGCAGCTTATCCAGAAGGGCTACCGCCTGCACGACCGGCTGTTGCGCCCGGCGCGGGTGATCGTGTCCAGGGCGCCGGACCACGGCGCTTGAAAGGCGGGCGGGTCGACCCCAGATAGTCGTCAACAACGGTTTTTTCACCCATTGCAGAACACCAGCGGAGAGTATTCATGGCCAAAATCATCGGTATCGACCTTGGGACCACCAATTCCTGCGTCGCCGTCATGGAGGGCGCCAAGGCCAGGGTCATCGACAACAGCGAAGGTGATCGGACCACGCCGTCCATCGTGGCTTTCAGCAAGGAAGGCGAGGTGCTCACCGGCCAGCCGGCCAAGCGCCAGGCGGTCACCAATCCCGCCAACACCCTGTTTGCCATCAAGCGCCTGATCGGGCGCAAGTTCGACGATGCAATGGTGCAGAAGGACATCGACATGGTGCCCTACAAGATCGTCAAGGCCGACAACGGCGACGCGTGGGTGGAAGCGAACGGCAAGCGCATGGCGCCGCCGGAGATTTCCGCGCGTGTGCTGCAGAAGATGAAGAAGACCGCCGAGGACTACCTGGGCGAGGCCGTCACCGAGGCGGTGATCACGGTGCCGGCGTACTTCAACGATTCCCAGCGCCAGGCCACCAAGGACGCCGGCAAGATCGCCGGCCTCGAGGTCAAGCGCATCATCAACGAGCCGACCGCGGCGGCGCTGGCCTATGGCCTGGACAAGAAGCGCGGCGACCAGAAGATCGCGGTCTACGACCTGGGCGGCGGAACCTTCGACATCTCCATCATCGAGATCGCGGAGGTGGACGGCGAGCACCAGTTCGAGGTGCTGGCCACCAACGGCGATACGTTCCTCGGCGGCGAGGACTTCGACAAGCGCGTGATCGACTACCTCGCGAAGGAATTCGAGAAGGAGCAGGGCATGGACGTGCGCAAGGACCCGCTCGCCATGCAGCGCCTCAAGGAGGCGGCCGAGAAGGCCAAGATCGAGCTGTCCTCGGCGCAGCAGACGGAGGTGAACCTGCCCTATATCACTGCCGACCAGAGCGGGCCCAAGCACCTGAACGTGAAGCTCACCCGGGCCAAGCTGGAGGCGCTGGTGGAAGACCTGATCGAGCGCACGCTCGCCCCCTGCAAGACCGCGCTCAAGGACGCCGGACTGTCGGTCTCCGACGTCAACGAGGTCATCCTCGTCGGCGGCCAGACCCGCATGCCCAAGGTGCAGGAGGCGGTCAAGGAGTTCTTCGGCAAGGAGCCGCGCAAGGACGTCAACCCGGACGAGGCCGTGGCCGTGGGCGCGGCGATCCAGGGCGGCGTGCTGGGCGGCG
>JBJKSR010000011.1:0-4143 GCA_046703965.1 Gammaproteobacteria bacterium
GTTTCATCGACGTGATCGAGCGCTTCGAAGGCGATCCGGCCACCGAGGCGATCGTCATGGTGGGTGAAATCGGCGGCAGCGACGAGGAAGCGGCGGCGGAATTCATCAAGGCCAACGTGAGCAAGCCGGTCGTAGCCTACATCGCCGGTGTTACCGCGCCGCCCGGCAAGCGCATGGGCCACGCCGGGGCGATCATCGCCGGCGGCAAGGGCACGGCCGAGCACAAGTTCCAGGCACTGGAATCCGCGGGGGTCACCACGGTGCGCTCGCCCGCCGAGATCGGCGCGGCGGTCAAGCGCGCACTCGGCTGAAACGGCGTTCGCGGCCGGAGGAAAACATGGCGACGGTCAGAATCGGAGTCGCGCAGTCCAACAGCCTGGTGGGGGACGTGGCGGGCAACACGCGCCGCGTTCTGGATCGCGTGGAAGCCTTCGGCTCGCAGTGCGACGTCATCGTCTTCCCCGAGTTGATGCTGGTCGGTTATCCGGCCGAAGACCTGCTGCTGCACCCGGACCTGGAGAACCAGGTCCACGAAGCGCTGAATCGCTTGCGCGAGGCCGTAACCGACACCACGATCGTCGTTGGACACCCCGAGTACCAGGAAGGGCTGATCTACAACGCCTGCTCGGTGATCGGCGACGGCCAGACCTTTGCCACCTATCGCAAGCGCGCGTTGCCCCATTACGGTGCATTCCACGAGAAACGCCACTTCGTGGCGGGCAGTGAGGCCGTGGTGGTGGAAATCGGCGGATTGCCCATCGGCCTGTCGATCGGCGAGGATGCGTGGCGGCCCGAGCCCGTCAGCGAACTGGCGGCGGCGGGGGCGCGGCTGGCATTCAGCATCAATGCCTCGCCCTATTCCATCGGCAAGCGGGCCAATCGCGAACAGGAAATCGCGCTGCGTGCCGTCGAAAGCGACATGCCGTTCATCTACGTCAACATGGTCGGCGGACAGGACGATCTGGTATTCGACGGCCACTCGTTTGCCGTCAACAAGTCGGGCGAGGTCATAGACCGGATGCCGGGCTTCGAGGAAGATTTCGTAATCCTGCGCGTGGGTGCCAGCCCGGGGAGCAGGGGCCGCATCGTCGGACGCGCCGTGTCCTCGCCCGAAGTGCCCGAAGCGGACGAAGCCGAGGACGGGGACGGCGAGTTGCGCTCGGATGCGGAGGCGCCGCTCGATGCGGCCGACTCCGAGGGCGAGGTCTACAAGGCCATCGAGCTGGGCGTGCGCGATTACGTCGAAAAGAACGCGTTCGAAGGCGCGATTGTCGGGCTTTCCGGTGGTGTCGACTCGGCGTTGACGCTGACGCTGGCCGTCGACGCGCTGGGCGCCGACCGGGTCACCGCGGTGCTCATGCCCTCGCGCTATACCAGCGATCTCAGCGTGGAGCTGGCGAAGGAGCAGGTAAAGCGGCTCGGGGTGAAGTCTCACGTGGTCTCGATCGAGGAGCCGTACCAGGCCTTCCTGAACGTGCTCAAGGACGTGTTCGCCGGCCTCAAGCCGGACGTGACCGAGGAAAACATCCAGGCGCGCTGCCGCGGCGCGATCCTGATGGCGATTTCGAACAAGACCGGGCGCATCGTGCTTGCCACCGGCAACAAGAGCGAGAGTGCGGTGGGCTACGCCACGCTCTACGGCGATACCGTGGGCGGCTTCGCACCGCTCAAGGACGTGTCGAAGACGATGGTCTACAAGCTCGGCCGCTACCGCAACCGTCAGCGGGATGCGGCACCGATCCCGGAACAGGTGCTGACGCGCGAGCCCTCGGCGGAGCTGGCCGCGGGACAGAAGGACACGGATTCGCTGCCGCCGTACCCGGTGCTCGACGCCATACTGGCCGGACTGATTGAAAACGACCAGACGGTAGCCGACCTGATGCACGAAGGCTACGACCCGCGCACCATAGAACAGGTGATCACGCGGGTGAAGCGCAACGAGTACAAGCGCCGCCAGGGCCCGCCGGGCGTCAAGATCTCGACCCGGGCATTCGGGCTGGACCGCAGCTATCCCATCACCTCGGGGTTTGCGGCGATCCTGCCGCCGGCCGCCGAGGACCCCGCGGCAGATCCAGCCGACGACGCCTAGACGGGCAAATGGGCCCGCCGCAGGCGGTTCATTCGGGCTGCGCCCGCCTCACTCCTTCGCCGACGCGCCGGTTGCCGCGGCCGGAGCGTGGGGGTTCCCCGCCTTGCCGCCATAGTTGTAGTCGTACCAGCTTTGCGCGTCCGCGGCGAGCGCGGTCTCGCCCAGTGCCTTGTAGGAACGGATCAGGATCCTGAGCGCCGGCTTGGCTTCCGGCGTATCCTCGAAATTGGTCACGATGTCGGCCGCGTGCGAGGCGGCTGCAACCCATTCCTTGCGGCGCTGGTAAAAGCGGGCCAGATTGAGGTTGAACTTCGACAGCCGGTTGCGCACGAAGACCATCCATTGTTTGGCCTGTTTCGCATAAGGCGAATGCGGGTAGCGCTTGACCAGTTGCTTGAAGGCGGTATAGGCCTCCTCCTGGTCGACCGGATCGCGGTCGGCCAGGCTGACCCTGAACACCGTGGCCACCGGACCGCGCTGCAGCGCGTTGGCGTAGGCGACGCCCTTCATGAACTGGGCATAGGCTGCATACGGGCTCACCGGGTTCTCCTTGACGAAGTCGTCGGCCTGCCGGGCTGCCTCGTCCGTCTTGTTGTCGCGGTAGTAGGCGTAGATGAGGTCGAGCCGTCCCTGCGTGGCATACTTTCCGAACGGATACGTTGAAATCATGGAACGCAGGCTGGCGGTGGCGGCCTTCCAGTTATGGACGGTCAGCGCGTCACGCGCGTTCTTGTAGAGTTTGGTCTCCGGGGGGATCTTCCTGGGACCGCTGGCGCAACCGGCCAGCAGGAGGGCGCCCGCGAGAGCCAGGCCCAGCAGAGGAGTGAGTCGACGCATGCGCTTTTCCGCACCTGAAAGGGATCATTCTAACGGGCTGAGACACGATGTTCAGCCCGAAGTTCGACACCATGAACTGGACGTGGGTGCGGACCTCGCCGGGGAGCGCCTCGATCGCGCCCTGGCGCGGGCTTTCCCGGAGTATTCCCGCTCCCGGCTCCAGGGCTGGATCCGGGCGGGACGGGTATGCGTGGACGGCAGGCCCGCGCGCGCGAAGACGTCGCTGTCCGAAGGCCAGTCGGTCGTGCTGGAAGCGCTGCTCGAACCGGTCATGCAGGATGCTCCGGAGCCGATCGCACTCGATGTCGTCTACGAGGACGATGCGCTGCTCGTCGTCGACAAACCGCCGGGGCTGGTGGTCCACCCCGGCGCCGGCAACCGCAGGGGAACGCTGGTGAACGCCCTGTTGCACCACGCGCCCGAGCTGGCCCGCCTCCCGCGCGCCGGCCTGGTGCACCGCCTGGACAAGGACACCTCCGGCCTGTTGGTGGTTGCCCGGACCCCGGCCGCCCACGCCGCGCTGGTGGCGGCGCTCGAGCGCCGCGAGATTCACCGCGGCTACCTGGCCCTGGTCAAGGGCGAGATCGTGGCCGGAAGCCGCATCGAGGCGCCGATCGGCCGGCATCCGAGCGCGCGCACGCGGATGGCGGTGCACGCGCGTGGCCGCCTGGCGGTAACGCATACCCGGGTGCTCGAGCGCGTGGCCGGATACACCCTGCTCTCGGTGACCCTGGAAACCGGGCGCACGCACCAGATACGCGTCCATCTCAGTCACGGCGGCCACCCGATCGTGGGCGATCCGGTCTACGGCGGCCGCCAGATGTTGGCTGCGGGGCTGTCGCCGGACGCCGCGGACGCCGTTCGTGCCTTCCCGCGCCAGGCGCTGCATGCCACGCGCCTGGAATTCACCCACCCCTCGAGCGGCGAGGCCCTGTCCTTCGAGTCGCCGATGCCCGACGACATGGCGGCGCTGCTCGCCGCGCTGCGAGAGTCTGACCGGTGAAGCCGGAGTGGGTTACGCCTGTTGCGCTCGCCGTCGCGCGGGTCCGGATTCTGACCACGCTGCGCGGCGGGGGTGCGAGCACCGGCCGCTACGCGGGGCTGAACCTGGCGCTGCACGTCGGCGACGAGCCCTCGGTGGTGGCGGACAACCGCCGCGCCCTGCGGCGGGCGCTGGCGCTGCCGGCAGAGCCCCTGTGGATGCGCCAGGTCCATGG
>JBJKSR010000012.1:0-4444 GCA_046703965.1 Gammaproteobacteria bacterium
CGCCGTCTACAAGGCGATCGGCGCTGCCCGCCGGGACGCGCGCAAGTACGGGTCGGCTGCGGTGCCGATGCAGTTGCGGAATGCGCCCACCGAATTGATGAAGGAAATGGGGCACGGCGCGAACTACCGCTACGCGCACGACGAACCGGAAGGCTATGCCGCGGGCGAACGCTACTTCCCCGACGACATGCCGGACCGCCGCTATTACCATCCGACCGACCGCGGACTGGAGCAGCGGATCGCCGAGCGCCTGCGCCACTATGCCGGCCTCGACGCCAAGGCCCGGCGCGGGCGCAAGGACCCGGACAAAGATAAACAGGACTGATCTCTCGCAACGCCACCACGCCGCCACGAAGAAAATCTCGCCAAGGCGCAAAGACGGCAAAGGGCTCTTCTAATGGGAAGGGCATGCTCTGGGAGCGGCGGTCCCCGCCGCGAATGATGTATCGAATCCCCCTCCGGCTCCCCCTTCCTTGCTCCGCAAGCAAAGGGGAGAGTAAAGAAGCATTTCTCTCCCCCTTGCCCGTTTCGGGGAAGGGGGAGTTGGAGGGGGATTCTTGATCTTGGCCGTCTTTGCGCCTTGGCGAGAACTTCTTCATGTTCCGTTGCGGCGTTGCGCCGTTGCGAGAGCTTTCCATGAGGGGCATGGCGCCTCTGCGAGAGGAGGGCCCGGTTCCCGTCACGACCGGTTAAAATAGCCGCCAATCCGATCTGCCGGTGCCGCATGCCGAGCGACGCCACCCGGGAACAACGATGATCTGGCTGGCCGTGGCCGTCGGCGGCAGCCTGGGTGCGGTGCTCCGCTTCGCCATTTCGCGCTGGGCGGTGGGCGCCTTCGGAACCGGGTTCCCCTGGGGCACCCTGATCGCCAACGCCGTCGGCGCTTTCGTCATCGGGTTCCTGTTCGCGTGGTTTTCGCATCGTCTGCTCGTTTCCCCGGCGCTGCGCGCCCTGGTCCTGACCGGGCTGCTGGGGGCGCTTACCACCTTCTCGACCTTCTCGCTGGAGACGCTGGAGCTGCTCCACGGTGGGGCGGTGCTTCGCGCCGGGCTGAACGTCGCGGCCAACCTGGGTCTCGCGCTGGTGCTGGTGTGGGGCGGCTATGTATTGGGAGGACGGCTATGAATTTCCGCAACGTCCGCATCGTGCGGGTGTTCCTGTCGCAAAAGGGTGGTGAACTGGAAAGGCTGCTCAAACAGCTCCACGACCGCTGGCAGGTGCACGGCGTGACCGTCTACCAGGGTGTGGCCGGCTTCGGCGCGTCGGGCAGGATGCATACCGTGCGCATCCTTGACGTCTCCTACGATTTGCCGGTGACCGTGGAGTTCTATGACAGTCCCGAGCGCATCGACCGCGTACTGAGCGAACTGGAAGGCATCAAACCCGGCCACGTCGTAAGCTGGCTGGCCGATATGTGGATGGGGGAGATGCAATGATCGATCCGCGGCTGTTGCGCAGCGACCTCGATGCCGTGTGCACCGGGCTCGCCCTGCGCGGCTTCAATTTCGACCGCAAGCGTTTCACCGCGCTCGAATCGGAACGCAAGCGGGTCCAGACCGAGCTGGAAAGCCTGCGCGCCGACCGCAACCGGATGGCGAAGGAGATCGGCCGGATCAAGGCGCGGAAGGGCGATGCCGCCGAGTTGCTGGAAGAAGGCGCACGGCTCGGCGCGCGTGAAGGCGTGTTGAAGGAAGAGTTCGCGACGCTGGAGTCGGATCTCAACGAATTGCTGCTCGCGGTTCCCAACCTGCTGCATCCGACGGTGCCCGAAGGCCAGGACGAGTCGGACAACGTGGAGGTTTCCCGGGTGGGCACGCCGCCGGAATTCGACTTCGAACCGCGCGATCACGTGGCGATCGGCGAAGCGCTGGGTGAGATGGATTATGCCGCCGCGGCCAAGCTGGCGGGTAGCCGGTTCGTCGTGCTCTCGGACACCTTGGCGCGCCTGCACCGGGCGCTCGCCCAGTTCATGCTCGACCTTCACCGCGAGCGGCACGGCTACCGCGAATTTTACGTGCCCTACATCGTCAACGCGGAAAGCCTGCTGGGCACGGGGCAGCTGCCCAAATTCGCCGACGACCTGTTCCACGTGGACGGCGACCGCGACTGGTACCTGACTTCCACCGGCGAAGTGCCGCTCACCAACCTGGCCCGCGACGAGATCGCCGATGCCGATCAGCTCCCGCTGAAGCTCATGGCGCATACGCCGTGCTTCCGCTCCGAGGCGGGCAGCCACGGCAAGGACACGCGCGGCATGATCCGCCAGCACCAGTTCGACAAGGTGGAGCTGGTGCAGCTCGTGCATCCCGACCGGTCTTGGAATGCGCTGGAAACCCTGCGCGGTCACGCCGAGGCCGTGCTGCAGGCACTGGAGCTGCCTTACCGGGTGGTGGTGCTGTGCAGCGGCGACACCGGTTTTTCCGCGGCCAAGACCTACGACCTGGAAGTCTGGTTGCCCGGGCAGGGCACCTACCGCGAGATTTCCTCGTGCAGCCATTTCGGCGACTTCCAGGCGCGCCGCCTGCGCGCCCGGTTCCGTGACCCGGAGAGCGGCAAGCCGCGCCTGCTGCACACGCTCAACGGCTCCGGCCTGGCGGTCGGCCGGACGCTGGTCGCGGTGCTGGAAAACGGCCAACAGGCGGACGGGACGGTCGTTATTCCCGAGGTACTCCGCCCCTATCTGGACGGGATCGACCGCCTGGGCCCGCGGGTGGACTGACGATGGCGGCACGGCACATCTACAAGATCATCTTCCAGAGCCGCGATCAGCTCTACGAACTCTACGCGCACAAGCTGAGCCAGAGCGCCCTGTTCGGGTTTATCGAGATCGAGGAACTGACCTTCGGCGAGCGCTCGCGGGTGGTCGTCGATCCGGGCGCCGAAAAGCTCGCGGCCGAATTCGAGGGTGTCAAGCGCAGCTACAACCCTCTGCATGCGGTGGTGCGCATCGACGAGGTGGCCCGCGAGGGCACCGGCAAGGTCACGCCGGTCAGCGGCGAAAGCGCCACCGTGCTGCCGATGTACACGCCGCCCAAGAAGGACGGGACATGATGGAATTCGCGCTGGCCGCCAGCGGGAGCCGGGGCAATGCCACGCTGATCCGGGCCGGCCGGACCACGATCATGGTGGACTGCGGGCTTTCGCTTCGCGAGTGCGAACGCCGCCTGCAGCGGTTGGGACTCGGGTTCGACGACATCGACGCCCTGCTCATCACGCACGAGCATGGCGATCACATCTCCGGCGCTGCGCGGCTCTCCGAGCGCTGCGGATTCTCTCCCTGGGCGAGCGCCGGCACGCGGGGTGCCGGCAACGGGCGCAAGCTGCCCGCGGCCACCCGGGTGTTCGACAGCCACGCCGCCTTCAGTGTGGGCGACATCCATATCATGCCGGTGATTGTGCCGCACGACGCCGCCGAGCCGACGCAGTTCGTCTTCAGCGACGGCGACCGGCGCGTCGCCGTGGTCACCGACCTCGGCCACAGCACGCCGTTCCTGGAGCAGGCGCTGGATGGTATCGACGGCCTGGTGCTGGAAAGCAACCATGACGAGCGGATGCTTGCCGAGGGCGCCTACCCGGCGCGGCTGAAGCGCCGGGTGGCGGGTGAGTACGGGCACCTGAGCAACGCGCAGACGGCGCAGCTCCTGACGCGGATCGACACCACGCGGCTGAAGCGCCTCGCGTTGGCGCATTTGTCCGAGCAGAACAACACGCCCGCGCTCGCCCGCGCAAGCGCGGTGGCGGCATTGGGCTGCGAGCCGGAATGGATTCAGGTTGCAAGCCAGGACGAGGGGTTGGTTTGGCAAACGGTTTAGGACCCGCAGGGAACGCTCCGGACGACGGGATGGCCGTGGTTTACGGCGGCGCGGCGTATGCGCCGTTCCGGCTTGAGCGGCTGGCCGCGGCCCTGGCGCAAGCGGCGCCCGGGCTGCGCATCGCGGGCGCCGTATCGATCTACCTGGCCGAGCGCGGCCTGCCGCGGGACGCCGGGCGGCGCGAAAAGCTGGCTTCGGTGCTTCTCGAGGGCAAGCCCCCGGCACCGGCCATCGAGGCCAACGCCTTTGCGCTCCCGCGCTTCGGCACTCTCTCGCCCTGGTCCAGCAAGGCGACCGAGATCCTGGCGCGTTGCGGTTACGAAGATGTCGGGCGGATCGAGTGCGGGATCGCCTGGCGGCTGGAGGGGGATCTGCCCGAGTCCGGCACCGCCGCCTGGCGAAGGCTCGAGGAGGCGCTCACCGATCGCATGACGCACACCCTGGTGAGTAGCCTGGATGAAGCGGCGGCATTGTTCAGTCATCCGGCCCCGGAGCGGGGACGCACCATTCCGCTCGGCGCCGAAGGCGAGGTGGCGCTGCTCGAGGCCGACCGGACGCTCGGCCTGTCGCTGGGCGAAAACGAGCGCAATTACCTCGCGCGGGCCTATCGTGAGCTGGGGCGCGACCCCACC
>JBJKSR010000013.1:0-3530 GCA_046703965.1 Gammaproteobacteria bacterium
GCCTTCCCGCCTCCGCGGGACGCCTGCGCGCGGAGTGGTTCATCGATCGTGTCTCGGACACCGGCCGACGAATGCTCTTCCTGCACGGTGGCGGCTACGTGTCCGGTGGCATCAGCGCATACCGCAACTTCGCAATGTGGGTGGCGCACGAGATGCGGTGTGCGGTGCTGCTCATCGAATACCGGCTCGCGCCCGAGCACCCCTTTCCCCAAGCGCTTGAGGACGCCGTCGTTGCGTTTCGATGGATGCGTGAACAGGGGCCCGACGGGCCCGCGACAGCACCGCGGGCGTTCCTGCTTGGCGACTCGGCCGGAGGAGGTCTCGCACTTGCGACGCTCGTCGCGCTCCGCGAGCGCGGCATTGCAAGTGCAGATGCCGCCGTAACATTTTCAGCCTGGACCGACCTTACCAACAGCGGCGCGTCGATGACGGAGAACCAGGACCCGCGCCTCGGGTCAGTCAAAGCGGTCCCGGATCTGTTTGCCGGACTCTACCTTCAAGGGACGGACGCAAAGCATCCGATGGCCTCGCCTCTGTTTGCCAGCCTCAAGGGACTGCCACCACTCCTGATGCAGGCGAGCGCGGCCGAGCAATTTCGAGACGACACGGTCCGCGTGGTTCAAAAGATCCGCCGCGAGGGCGGCGAGGCGCACCTCGACCTCTGGCCGGACATGGTGCACGTATGGCAGGGCTTCGCACCGGACCTGCCCGAGGCCAGCGAAGCGCTTCGGCGCGCCGGCGAGTTCATTCAGTCCATCTGATTATAGCGGAGAGGCGACTGCATGCGTCTGAGAAACCAAGTGGCGCTCGTGACGGGAGCTGCCGGAGGCATCGGCCGTGAGATCGCGCGCACCTTTGCCCGGGAAGGCGCACGTATCGCAGTCGCCGACCTCGATGGCGACGCGGCAGAAAAAGCCGCTGCGGACCTTGTCGCCAAGGGATCGCAGGCAATTCCGGTTATCATGAACGTGGCCGTGGAGGCGCAAGTCGAGGCCGGAACCGCCCGCGTACTCGAGGCCTTCGGTCGAATCGACATCTTGGTGAGCAACGCCGGGATCCAACGTGTAAGCCCCATCGATTCACTGCCGTTCGAGGACTGGAGGGAAGTGCTTGCGGTGCATCTCGATGGCGCCTTTCTGGTGACTCGCGCCTCGCTCAAGCAGATGTACCGTCAGCGCAGCGGAAGCATTCTGTATATGGGCTCGGTCCACTCCAAGGAAGCTTCACGCCTCAAAGCACCCTACGTCACCGCCAAACACGGTCTGATTGGTCTTGCCAAGACGGTAGCGAAGGAAGGCGCGCGCCACGGAGTGCGGGCAAACGTGATTTGCCCAGGCTTTGTCCGGACACCGCTCGTGGAACGGCAGATCCCCGAGCAGGCCCGGGTGTTGGGGATTTCCGAACAGGCCGTCGTCCGTGACGTTATGCTGAGGGAGACGGTTGACGGTGAATTCACCACGACGCAAGAGGTTGCCGAGGCGGCAGTGTTCCTGGCTTCCTTTGAGTCCGGCGCGCTCACCGGGCAGTCGCTCGTTGTCAGCCATGGCTGGTCCATGCAGTGAGCACTGCACCTGCGTTTCGAGAGCATCACTGGCGTGCACCCGACGGTCTCACGCTCTACGGCCGTGTGTACGAGGCGGCTCATGCCGCAACCCTCTCCGTGCTGTGCCTGCCTGGACTCACGCGCAACTGCCGGGCTTTCGAGGGACTGGCACCACAGCTCGCCGCACGCTACCGTGTGGTTTGTCCGGATCTCAGGGGTCGCGGCCTTTCGGCACGTGATCCGCACTGGCGCAATTACCACTCAGATGTTTACCTCAAGGACATTGAGCGCCTGATGGACGTGCTCGACTTGAAACGCGTGGCAATCATCGGAACCTCGCTCGGGGGTCTGCTCGCGATGCAACTGGCGGCTGCCCTACCGCGGCGAATATCGGGCATCGTGGTCAACGACATCGGCCCCGAAGTCGATCCGCGCGGCATCGAACGCATTCGCAGCTATGTAGGCAAGCTTCCTACGGTGGGCACTTGGGACGAAGCGATCAGCCAGTGCCGGCATGTCAACGGCGCGGCGTGGCCCGGTCTCACCGATGCGCAGTGGTCAGCGATCACGCACCGCAGTTATCGCGAGGATGTGTCGGGCGTGCCAGTGCCCGATTACGACCCGAAAATTGGCGAGCTCATCAGCGCGGCTCCAGCTGTTCCGGCGGACCTGTGGGTGGTGTTCGCACAGCTGCGCGCCACGCCGATGCTTGTGATCCGTGGTGAGCTCTCGGATATCCTCAGTCCGCAAATACTGCAGCGAATGCAGCGCGAAAAGCCGAACCTGGAGTCGTTAATCGTGCCGCGGCGCGGCCACGCACCGTTGCTCGATGAGCCGCTGGAACTGGCTGCGATCGGCCGGTTCCTCGCAAAACTGCGTCCCTGAGAGAGACCCCTCGATGCTCTGCGGCCGAGCCCGACCGCATGAGCGCTCATTGACTGCACTGCCGCCGGCCGCCGGAAATCGGCTCGCGCTTCACGCGCATCCTCGATCGACACTGAAGCATGCCAGGGCTCTCTCCGCGCCGAGTTATTGAAAAGTCTGCGGCCCGGCGGCTCCCAATTACGGATCGCAGCACCCGCGCAGGCGCGGCTTATCCCTATTGCATCTGGCGCCCGCGGGCTACAGCATAGGCGGCGTAACACGCAGGATATGGCCCCCGGAGTCAACATGCTCAAGCTACTAGAGGGTTTCCCGGAAAATGTGATCGCCTGCGCTGGCGAAGGACACGTGACGCTGCGGGACTACCAAGAAATTCTCATCCCGCGCGTGAATGAGGCACTGAGTCGGCACGCGAAGGTCCGACTTTATTACGAATTGGGTCCCGGCTTTGTCGGCATTGACGCCAGTGCGGCATGGGAAGACTTCAAGGTCGGAGTCGAGCATTTATCTCGCTGGGAACGGATGGCAGTCGTAACCGACGTCCCTTGGATCCGTCTCGCTGTGAACGCATTCCGCATGTTCATGCCCGGACAGCTGCGAGTATTCACCGTAAACCAGGAAGCCCATGCACGCGAATGGATCTTGGGCAACTAACTGGATTCCACAGTTGCACGCATCCGGCTTGTCCCGACGGCGCAACGCAAACGACCCCGTAAGCACGCATCACAGACCCCCCTCTGCCCGGACCGTCCTTAAGCCCGTCGGGTGCTTCGAGTGCAGCCGTGCATCGTCAAAAATCGGCTTCCGCCACTGCAGATGCGCGAGTCAAGACTATGCAGCTTGTCCGCCGATCCGGTTCCCGAGCTGAAGTACGAGCATGACGCCCTACACCGCATCCGCCAACCGCCTCGTTGAGCGGGGCGCGTGCGTTGTGCCCAGGGACAGCAGATCAGAGTCTGCGTAATTTCGAGTCAAATCAATGATATCGCGTCTCGCCGCCTCCCTGAGGCCATCGGGAGCGACGAGACGAGGGAGAGCTATAATCGGAGCGCCCCATGGAGACGAGATCGAGCGATGCGCCGCCTTGAACGAACCGGTTTTCTCC
>JBJKSR010000014.1:0-13132 GCA_046703965.1 Gammaproteobacteria bacterium
CAAGGTAAACGTTGCCCCGGTTGTTGAAGGGTTGCCATAAGCGCGGATCAAGGTGAATTGCCCGGGTGTAATCGGCAATGGCCTGCTTGCTATCGCCTTTAAGCTTGTAAACCATTCCCCTGTCGTAATAGGCTTTCGCAAGACTTGGATTCAAGCGAATCACTTCGCTGAAATCGGAGATCGAGGAATCATATTTCCCTTCGTGCACGTAAGCGATCGCGCGGCTGGCAAGCACCGGGGTGAGGTTCTGGCTCGATAACTGCCCGGATCGTATGGCTCGTGTGCAGGAGGCTATGACCAGGTCGGTCGAGGCGCCCGGGGGCGGATCGGTGCACTGGTCGGCGTCGGAGTCGGCCCGGGCCTGGACAACCGCGGTCAGCATCGCCAGCGCCGCGGCCCACAGCAGGGGGTTCTTCGGGAACTTTGTCATACCGCTTCTCCTGCCCGAGAGAAACCGCATTCGTATCCGTATGACAGCGGGTTCCGTGATGGCCCCGGCAGTATACTCCCGTGAAAGAGGACATCTGCGGCCCGGCGCCCCTTGGGAGGTACATGGGGACGCCCGGTATGCTCGAGATTAGGGTATGCCGGCAGGATGGGCGAGTCGGCCTTGGCACGCCGCGCTTCGCGAAGCTTGTTGGTCCTGGCCCGTGTCTCGAATTTCGGTGGCGCATCAGCCCTTACCGGTACAACCGCGTTCGCATTGGCATCGAGGGCGGTACGCTGGGCAAGCCCGGGCGGAGATCAGCGGAAAGACATAGCCCGTTGCGGCGGTCGAGCCTTTGGAGGTCAACCTGGTGTTCCGGACCATGAACTTCATCAGCCGAAGGACGTTGGTCGCCCCACCGGCGAGATGTAATGCTGAGGCTTTTGGCGGTTCAGCGGGCGCGTCAGCGCCGGCGGCGAAGCTCGTTCATCAACTCGAGCTGGATGTCCTGGATTTCCATGAGGCGCTGCCACTGGCTGGTCAGGATGTGGTCCACCTTCTGGTGCAGGAGGCGGATTTCCAGCTCCGCCTTCAGGTTCACCTGGTAGTCGTGCATGCCGCGCAGGCGGTCGCGGTCCTCCTGGCGGTTCTGGCTCATCATGATGACCGGCGCCTGCAGCGCCGCCAGGCACGAGAGGACCAGGTTAAGCAGGATGTAGGGGTAAGGGTCGAAGGGATGGCGGTAGAGCAGCAGCGAGTTTACGACCATCCAGATCACGATGACCGCGAGGAATATCCCGATGAAGGGCCAACTGCCGCCGAAGCCGGCAATGCGGTCGGCCATGCGCTGTCCGAGCGTCAGCTTGGCGTCGAATTCCTTCTCTGGGTCGCGGGCGAAGACCTCGTGCTCGCGCAGGCTGTTCAGCACTTCTTCTTCCATGCCGGTGAGTTCGCCCCGCTCGGCCTCGAGCAGGTCGCGGATGTAGCGGTGGCGGAACCGCGCGAGGTCGTCGGTGCAGATCCAGCCGTCCGGATCGAAGCGGCCCGTCTCGCCGCGGATAAGCTCGGCGACCGGCGGTCGCACCAGCGCGGCCGGGCGGAGCTGGGCGCTGTGCGTGTTGCCGCAAATCTGGCACCGCGGCTTGCCGTCGTCCGGCGTTGCACTGTTCATCCCTGCCCTCCCTCGCGGTTGGTCGTTGCGGGGCATCCGGGGCGACAGGCCCGGCGCCCGGCAGGCCCCAGGGCATCCCAGTATCGCAGAATCCGCCGCCCTGCGCCCTGACATCCCCTGGCCGCCGTCGCGAGTCGCCGAACCCCGATCGGCGGGGGTGGTTGCGGCGGCCGCCGATGTCTTAGAATTCGTGGAGGGTCGATGCGCCGCACCTGTAGGGCAATGACGAAATCGCACGCCGCCATCACGAGTAAAATCATCGACTTGCTGGTCGATACCGTCTGCGTCGTCGACGCCGATGGGCGCTACGTATTCGTCAGCGACGCCTGCGAAAAGCTGCTCGGCTATGAGCCCGACGAGCTGATCGGGCGGAAGATGATCGACTTCGTGCATCCCGACGATCGCGAACGGACCCAGGCGGCGGCCGGCAAGGTCATGTCGGGCCAGTCGCACATCGACTTCGAGAACCGGTATGTCCGCAAGGACGGACACGTCGTCGACATCATGTGGTCCGCCCGCTGGTCCCAGGAAGACGGCGTGCGGCTGGCGGTTGCCCGCGATGTGACGGAACTGAAGCGTGCGGCCCGGCGGCAGGAAGCGATGTACCGGATTTCCGAGGCGGCGCAATCCGCCCAGGACCTCTCGGCGCTGCTGAGGCGGGTGCACGAATCGATGGCAGACCTGCTGACGGGTGAACGCTTCTTCGTCGCGCTTTACGATTCCGCCAGCAACTACCTGTCGTTCCCGTTCTTCTTCGCTGGCGAGGAGATACGGCAGGGCCCGCTCGAGCTCGCGGACGGCACCTTGATTGCGGAGGTTATCCGCAAGAACGAGGGCGTCATCGGCAACAGCGGCCGGTCCGCCTGCCCGGTCACCGAACCCGCGTCCGGGAACAGCGGCAACGACTGGATCGGTGCGCCCCTGGTCTCGCAGTCCGGCCTGATGGGCGCTGTCGCGATGCAGGTGGGCGAGGCGGCGTTCGGCTACGACGAGGATGAACTGGACCTGCTCAAATTCGTTGCGACGCAGATTGCCTCCGCGATCGAGCGCAAGCGTCAGGAGGAACAGCTCTTGCACATGGCGCATCACGACCCGCTGACGAACCTGCCAAACCGGACGCTGTTCCATGACCGCATGAAGGTGGCACTGCGGCATGCGCACCGGTACGGGGAACGCCTGGCGCTGCTCTACCTGGATCTGCGCGACTTCAAGCTCGTCAATGACAATTACGGCCATGCCGAGGGCGATGCCGTGCTGCGCGAGACGGCGCGGCGCCTGAAGGCGTGCCTGCGCGAGTCGGACACGGTGTGCCGCCTCGGCGGGGACGAATTCACGGTGCTCGCGAGCAACGTCCACGCCGTCGAGGACGCGGAGCTGATCGCCGGCAAGCTGCGGGAGTCGGTGACCGAGCCCTTCGATCTGAACGGCCGGACGGTGCCGCTCGGCGTGGATATCGGGACCGCCGTTTACCCCGACCATGGACAGGACGCCGAAGCCCTCCTGCGCCACGCCGACGAGCAGATGTACGAGTCCAAGCGCAACCGGTCCGCCCGTCCGGGGCGGGAGTCCCGGCGCGAGCAGGCCTAGCGGTCCGGGATCGCCGGTACCGGGTTGTTGCGGTACACGGCCCAGGTCCAGAGCATGATCAGTACCGGTGTTCCGACAAAGAGCAGGCCGGCGGGCCAGGTGAGCCCGAGTCCGGAAAAACGCCAGGCGACCAGGCACGGGATGAGCACCTGGGGGACGAGACCGATCACCAGGTAATTGGCGAGGGCGAGTCCGCGCACGCGCCCCGGCCCCCAGATGAGCTGCGAGCCGTAGATCATTTCGATCGCGGCGCGTATGGTAAAAAGCAGTGCGGGGACGGCGAGCCACGCCGGGCGCGGTGTCAGCAGCATGCCGATCAGCAGAAACAGTTCCACCATGCAGGTGAACACGGCGTTCATCACGCAAAGGTTCGTCACCCACGGCTGCAGTACCCTTTCCACGCCTTCCACGTTTTCGCCGCGTGCGTTGGGGTCGTCCCGCGCCCAGATATACCAGTACAGGACTTCCAGCGGGTTCTTCGCGTGGCGGTGGACACGGTGTCCATAGGCGACGCCGACCAGCCAGTTGAGCGTGAAGTCCGTTCCCACGAACATATAGGCCATGCCGGCCCACAGGACCCAGTCGTACCAAGTCATTGCCTTCCCTCCCGGCGACGGGTATGAATTCCGGACGCCGCCCGGCGGCGACCGTCGAACTACTTGGCGGTCGGCGCCCCGTCGCCGATCCCGACGGCGCGTAACTGGCTCTCCAGGGTGTCGCCGCCCACCTGCGCGAAGTCGAGGGTTCGGATCGGGAATGGAATGGTGATGTCGTTGGCGTCGAAGGCGGCCTTGATGCGCATCACCGCCTCGCTGCGCGCGGCGCGGTAATCCGGCTCGCGGTAGAAGTCGATCCAGAAGCGGATCTCGAAGTCGATCGAGCTGTCGCCGAACTCGTCGAAAAAGAATTCCACGGGTTTCGCCGGATCGCGCTTCTCGACGGCGGAGACCGCGTCGACCGCCACCCGTTTCACCTTCTCCAGATCGTCGCCGTAGGACACGCCGACCTTCAGATCCACCCGGCGCTGGCCGCTGTCGCTGAAGTTGATGATCGCGTTATCGAAGATCTTCTTGTTGGGCAGGTAGATCAATTGCCCCTCGGGTACCCGCAGCGAGGTGGAGCGCAGGGCGATCCGTTCGACCACGCCGTAGAAATCGTTGCTGCGGATGACCTGCCCGACCTGGAATGGGCGCCGGATGGCGAGGTAGATGCCTGCCACGTAGTTCTCGCCGGTGGACTGGAAGGCGAGGCCGAGCGCCAGGGACAGGATGCCGACGCCGGCCAGCAGGGAGGTAATCGTCTTGTCGAGACCGAGTACGTCGAGCGCGACGAACAGCCCCGTGATGGTGACGACGATGAACACGACCACCGCGGTGAGGTCGATGATTTCATGGCCGACCGAAAACTGTTTGAGGATGCGGCGCAGGGTGCGATCGATGACCTTGGCGATCAGCCAGAAGAAGACCACGACCAGCAGGGCGAGCACGATGTTCGGGAGCAGCAGGAACAGGCTGTGTCCCCAGCTTTCGAGCTTGTGCAGAAGGTCCGTCAGTGCCTTTTGTATATGCATTATGGGTCCCGGCGCGGGTACTTATGCCATTAATAGTATGCGCAGTATTCCGGCGTGTCTACACTGTCGCGAGCGCTTGTGTAGGACTTTTCCGAACGGCGCGGGGTATGATCTGTGCGCGTACGAACCGCGCTTCGAGGGAGAAATGACAATGTATACCCCGTCCCTGATCGTTCTTCTGGGATTGATTGCCTGGACCTTGCTGTTACTGGTGCTGATGGAGCTGCTGCGCACGCGGCTGGTCCTGAACGGGACCGTGCCGTCTAACGCCTTCAGGCCCGACAATGCCAACCTGTCGCCGTTCATGCACCGCCTGGCGCGCGCCCACGCCAACTGCCTGGAGGGGTTGCCGGTCTTCGGCGGTCTGCTGCTGGTGGCGCTGGTGACCGGCCATGCCGCCGTGACCGACGCGCTGGCGCCATGGCTGCTAGGGGCGCGCGTGGCGCAGTCGAGCGTGCACCTGGCGTCGACGAGCGTGATGGCCGTGAACCTGCGCTTCACGCTGTTCGCCCTGCAGGTCGGCATCGCGGTCTACTGGTGCATCGCGCTGTTCGCGGCCTGACGCGGGCCGCAGCGGTTCAGGCGTAGCTGTAGCCGAACGCCGCGTCGAAGCGCGCGGCGAACTCGTCGGGCGTGAAGCTGTGGTTCTGGGTGCCCTGGCTGGCGACCTTGATCGAGCCGGCCAGCGAGGCGATGCGCCCCGTGGTCTCCCAGTCGAAGCCCTTGAGCAGACCGAATAGCAGGCCCGCGCGATAGGCGTCGCCGCAGCCCGTGGGGTCGAGGACGTCGCCGGGTTCCACGGCCGGAATCTGCAGCTCCTCGCCATCGGCGTGGACGATCGAGCCGTGGCCGCCGCGCGTGACGACGAGCGCTTTCACCCGTTCGGCGATCTCCTCCAGGCCGAGGCGCGTCTTCTCGCAGAACACGCCGGCCTCGTAGTCGTTCATCGCGAGCCAGGTGGCCTGGTCGATGAAACGTTCGAGGTCCTGGCCGTCGAACATCGGTAACCCCTGTCCCGGGTCGAAGATGAACGGGATGCCCGCCTCGGCGAATTGCTCCGCATGCTGGATCATGGCGTCGCGCCCGTCGGGAGCGACGATGCCGATACGCGCGCCGGCGTCGGCGGGCAGTGGCTGCTCGTCGGCGCGGCCCATGGCCCCGGGATGGAAGGCGGTGATCTGGTTGCCGTCGTCGTCGGTGTTGATGAACGCCTGCGCGGTGTAGACGTCGTCGAGTTGGCGGATGTAACGGCGCTCGATGCCGTTTTCTTCCAGCCATGCAATGTAGGGGGCGAAGTCATGCCCCGCGGCGCCGACCGGGATGGCCTTTTCGCCGAGCAGGTTAAGGGTGTAGGCGATGTTGCCGGCGCAGCCGCCGAACTCGCGGCGCAGCTCCGTCACCATGAAGGCGACGGACAGCGAATGGATGCGCTCGGGCAGGATGTGCTCGCCGAAGCGGCCCGGGAAGCGCATGATGACGTCGTAGGCGAGGGAGCCCGATATCAGCGCACTCACGCCGCCTGCTCCGGCTGCCAGATCAGGTCCAGCTCGCGGGCGGCCTTGACGTCGTCGAGGCGGCTCACCGGTGTCGTGTAGGGTGCCTTCCTCACCTTCTCGGGGTCGGTCCTGGCCTCCTCCAGGATCGCCGCCATCGCCTCGACGAAGGCATCGAGCGTTTCCTTGGATTCGGTCTCGGTGGGTTCGATCAGCAGGCACTCCGGCACCAGCAGCGGGACGTAGGTCGTCGGGGCGTGGAAACCGTAGTCGAGCAGCCGCTTGGCGACATCCATGGCGGTGACGCCGTGCTCCTTGGCGAGTTTCTTGAGCGTGACGATGAACTCGTGGCTCGCGCGCCGCTCGGTGTAGGCCAGTTCGAACCCGGCGGCTTCGAGCCGACGTGAAAGATAGGCGGCGTTGAGCGTGGCAAACTCGGCTACGCGGTGCATGCCTGCCGCACCCAGCATGCGCATGTACACGTAGGCGCGGAGCAGCACGCCGACGTTGCCGTTGAACGCCGAGAGCCGCCCGATCGAGTGCGGACGATCGGCTTCTCCGAGCAGGCGGTAGCGGTCCTCCTCGTGTGCCACCAGCGGCAACGGCAGGAAGGGTTCCAAACGCTGGCCGACCGCGATGGCGCCCGCGCCGGGCCCGCCGCCGCCGTGCGGCGTGGAGAACGTCTTGTGCAGGTTGAAGTGCATCACGTCGAAGCCCATGTCGCCCGGTCGCACCTTGCCCAGGATGGCGTTCATGTTGGCGCCGTCGTAGTACAGGAGTCCGCCGGCGTCATGGACGATCTTCGCGATCTCGGCGATGCGCCGTTCGAACACGCCGAGGGTGGACGGGTTGGTGAGCATGATGCCGGCGGTCTGCGGGCCGACGGCGGCCTTGAGGCTTTCGATGTCGACGTCGCCGTCGGGGCCGGTCTTGATCTCGCGGACCTTGTAGCCGCACATCGCGGCCGTGGCCGGGTTGGTGCCATGGGCCGCATCGGGCACGATGATCTCCGTGCGCCCGCCGTCGCCGCGCGACTGGTGATAGGCGCGTATCATGGCTACGCCCGAGAACTCGCCCTGTGCGCCGGCCATCGGCGCGAGCGAGCTGGCGCGCATGCCCGAGATTGCCTTGAGCATTTCCTGCAGTTCGTGGAGGCAGGCGAGCACGCCCTGGCCGCCGGCGTCGGGCGACATGGGATGGCGGTTGATGAACCCCGGCAGCAGCGCCAGCGAGTTGCAGGCCCGCGGGTTGTACTTCATCGTGCACGAGCCGAGCGGGTAGAAGTGCGTGTCGATGGAAAAGTTCTTCTGCGACAGGCGCGTGTAATGGCGCACCGTGTCGAGTTCCGATACCTCGGGCAGGGCCGGGGCCCCGCTGCGCAGCAGTTCGGCAGGCAGGTCGTCCGTGGCGAACTCGCCTTGCGGCGCCTGGGCGTGGGCGCCGCGCCCGGGGCGGGAATGGTCGAATATCAGCATGCGTCGAGGGCCTTCAGGGCGGTCTCGTAATCGGGTTCGTCGGCGATCTCGCCGACGAGCTGCGTGTAGCGCACCTGGTTGTCGGCGTCGAGCACGACCACCGCGCGCGCGGTGATGCCGGCCATCGGGCCGTCCTCGATGGTGACGCCGTAGTCCTCGCCGAAGCTGCTGCGGAAGGTGGACAGCGGCACCACGTTCTCCAACCCCTCGTTGCCGCAGAAACGTTGCTGGGCGAACGGCAGGTCGGCGGAGACGATGAGCATCACGGTGTCGCCGTGCTCGCGCGCGTAGTCGTTGAATTTCTTCGTCGACAGCGCGCACACCGGCGTGTCGAGGCTGGGCACGATGTTGAGCAGCTTCTTCTTGCCGGCGAAGGCGTCAAGCCCGACGTCGGAGAGGCCGCCGTTGGTGAGCTTGAAGGCGGGGGCGGCGGCGCCGGTTTCCGGCAGGTCGCCCGCGGTGTGAATCGGGTTGCCCTTGAGCGTGATGTCGGCCATGATTTCTCTCCTGTATGCGTGTGAATGCGGTCAGGCGCGCGCGGCCAGGCGGTTGCTCGCCAGGGCCGCGGCGAGCGCCTCGGCGTAACGGTCGAGGTCGGCCTCGGTCTTGGTTTCAGTGGTGCAGATGAGCAGCGTGTCGGCCAGGCGCTCGTCGGCGCGGGCCAGGTCGTAGCCGCCGATGATGCCGTCGTTCTCGAAGAGGTAGTCCAGCAGCGGGCCGGCGTGTTGGCCGAGGTCGACCGCGACTTCGTTGAAGTACGGCGCGGCGAAGCGCGGGCGCAGTTCGAGCCGTTCGAGGCGCGCCACCAGTTCGCGGGTGCGGGCGTGGCTTGCGGCCGCCACCTGGCGCAGGCCGTGCGGGCCGAGCAGCGACATGTAGATCGTGGCGGCGGTGACGGCCAGGCCCTGGTTGGTGCAGATGTTGGAGGTGGCCTTGGAGCGGCGGATGTGCTGTTCGCGCGCCTGCAGCGTCAGCGCGAAGCCGGTGCGCCCCTGGTCGTCCACGGTGCGCCCGATCAGGCGCCCCGGCAGTTGGCGTACGTGGGCCTTGCGGCAGGTCATGAAGCCGAAGTACGGGCCGCCGGAGGACAGCGGCACGCCCAGCGGCTGGCCTTCGCCGCAGGCGATGTCGGCGCCGTCGTCGCCCCATTGCCCCGGCGGCTTGAGCAGCGCCAGCGATGTCGGGTTGACGCAGCCGATGAGGATGAGCTCGCGTTCGCGCGCGTAGCGCGCCAGCCGATCCACGTCTTCCAGCGCGCCGAAGAAGTTGGGCTGGGCGACGACCAGTGCCGCGGCCGGCGGCGCGCTCTTCAGAGACTGCTCGGAAAGCCGGCCGGTCTTCTCGTCATGGGCCAGCTCGTGGAACTCGACGCCCTGGGCGGAGCAGATGGTGCGCAGCACGGATTTGTAGCGCGGGTTGAGCGCGTGCGGGATGAGCACCCGGCGGGTGGTGTCCTTGCGTTTGAGGCGCAGCGCCATCAGCGCGGCCTCGGCCAGCGCCGAGGCGCCGTCGTAGAGCGAGGCATTGGAGACTTCCATGCCCGTCAGCGCGGCCATCATCGACTGGTATTCGTAGATAAGTTGCAGCGTGCCCTGGCTGGCCTCGGCCTGGTACGGGGTATAGGCGCTGTAGAACTCGCCCCGCGTCGTAATTTCCCAGACCGCGGCGGGAATATGGTGCTCGTACGCGCCGGCGCCCACGAAGGAAAGCGCCCCCCGGTCCTGCTCGGCCCGTTCCCGTATCAGGCGCCCGACTTGCTGTTCGCTCAGGCCCTCGGGCACGCCGTCCAGCGCGCGGATGCGCAGCTCCGCCGGGATTTCGCCGAACAGTTGCTCGATGCGCTCGATGCCGAGCGAATCGAGCATCGAGCGGACGTCGTCTTCGGTATGCGGGATAAAGGGCATATTCTCAGCCTTCGGATTCTATGAGCGCGGCGTAAGCGTCGGCGTCCATGAGATTCTCCGGCAATGCGCCGTCGGCGGGACGGATGCGTATCAGCCAGCCCTCGCCGTAGGGATCCTCGTTGACCTTCTCGGGATGGTCGGTCAGTGTCTCGTTGACGGCGGCGACCTCGCCGTCTACCGGGCTGTAGACGTCCGAGGCGGCCTTGGTGGATTCCACCACCACGCAGCCCTCGCCGGTGCTGAGTTCGGCGCCGGCCTCGGGCAGTTCGACGAAGACGAGGTCGCCCAGCGCTTCCTGGGCATGCTCGGTGACGCCGAGTTCGAGCGTGCCGTCGTCGAGCTTACGCAGCCACTCGTGGGTGTCCGTGTAGTGCAGGTCGCCAGGAATCTCGCTCATGGGAAGCCTCCGGTAAGGATTCAGATCAAAATTTTGCCGCGGCGGACGAACGGGGGCTTGACGATGCGCACCGGCATGGCCTTGCCCCGGATCTTCACTTCGCCCGTTTCGTCGCCGCCGGCGGGGATGCGCGCCAGGGCCACCGAGCGCTGCACCGTGGGTCCGAAACCGCCACTGGTCACCACGCCTTCGCCGGCGCCGGTCTCGACGGCCTGGCCGTGGCGGATGATGCCGCGCCCCTCGAGGACCAGGCCCACCAGGCGGCGCTCGCTGCCCGCCTCGCGAATGGTCTCGAGCGCGGCGCGGCCGATGAAGTCGCGGTCCGCGGGCTCCATCGCCACGGTCCAGCCGAGGTTCGATTCATAGGGGTGCGTGCTCTCGTCCATGTCGCTGCCGTAGAGGTTCAGTCCCGCTTCCAGGCGCAACGAGTCGCGGGCGGCGAGCCCGCAGGGCGCCACCCCGGCGGCGGTCAGCGCCTCCCAGAACCGCGGCGCGCGTTCCCCGGGCAGGATGATCTCCCAGCCGTCCTCGCCGGTGTATCCGGTGCGGGCGATGAACCAGTCGCCGCTGTCCACGGCGGTGAAGGGCTTGAGTTCCAGCGCCGCGCCCTTGAGCGCCTCGGGCAGCAGGTTGGCGGCGCGCTCGCGGGCCCGCGGGCCCTGCACCGCGATCATCGCCAGTTCCGTGCGCTCGGTCACCCCGACGCCGAAGTCCCTGGCCACCTTGCGCATCCAGGCGATATCGCCATCGCGCGTGCCGGCGTTGACCACCGTGCGGTAGCGGCCCGGGCCGCGGTAATAGGTAATGAGGTCGTCCTTGATGCCCCCCTCGGGGTTGAGCATCGTCCCGTACAGGGCCTGGCCGGGCTGGGTCAGCTTGGCCACGTCGTTGGCCAGCAGGTGGCGCAGGAAGTCGCGGCAGCGCTCGCCCTCGAAGTCGACGACGCCCATGTGCGAGACGTCGAACATCCCCGCATCCTCGCGCACGGCGCGGTGTTCCGCCAGCTCCGAGCCGTAGGACAGCGGCATCGACCAGCCGGCGAAGGGCACCAGTTTGGCTCCCGCAGCCTCGTGCGTGGCGTAGAGTGGCGTCTTGCGCTCCATCGGACCCCTCGGAAAGTGTGAAAAGGCGCTCGAAAGCGCCTCCAATAGCATAACGAAAGCGCCCGTCATTAGCCATGACGGGACATAAGACGTATATCATAAAGGGGATTGGATAAAGAGGTCCGGAAATGAGCGACAGAGGCCCGCTGGAGCCCCGCCGAAAATCGGTCCCCGTGCGCGTGGGAAAGGTCACGATCGGCGGCACGGCGCCTATCGCCGTGCAGTCGATGACCAACACCGACACCGCCGACGTGGATGCCACGGTCGCCCAGGTGGCGACGCTCGCGCGCGCCGGCTCCGAGCTGGTGCGCATGACGGTCAACACGGAGGAGGCCGCCGCCGCCGTGCCCGCGATCCGCGAAAACCTGGCGAAAATGGGCATCGACGTGCCGCTGGTCGGTGACTTCCATTTCAACGGCCACCGCCTGCTCGCCGCCCACCCGGAGTGTGCCGAGGCGCTCGACAAGCTGCGCGTGAACCCCGGCAACGTGGGCCGCGGCTCCAAGCGCGATCCGCAGTTCACCGAAATCATCGAGGTTGCCTGCCGCCATGACAAGCCGGTGCGCATCGGCGTCAACTGGGGCAGCCTCGACCAGGATCTGCTGACCCACCTGATGGACGAGAACGCGAAGAGCGCCGAGCCGAAGGACGCGCGAGAGGTCATGTTCGACGCGATGGTGGAATCGGCGCTCAGGAGCGCCGCCCGCGCGGAGGAGATCGGCCTCGGCCACGACCGCATCATCCTCTCCTGCAAGATGAGCCGCGTGCAGGACCTCGTTCGCGTGTACACGGCGCTGGCCGCCCGCTGCGACAACCCGCTGCACCTCGGCCTGACCGAAGCCGGGATGGGCGTGAAGGGCACCGTGGCCTCGGCCGCCGGTCTCTCGATCCTGCTCGCCAAGGGCATCGGCGACACCATCCGCGTCTCGATCACGCCCGAGCCCGGTGCGGCCCGCGAGAAGGAAGTCCTGGTGGCGCAGGAAGTGCTGCAGGCGCTCGGGCTGCGCTCGTTCATGCCCGCCGTTACGGCCTGCCCGGGCTGCGGGCGCACGACCTCGACCTTCTTCCAGGAACTCGCCCAGGATATCCAGAGCTACACGCGCGAGCGCATGCCGGCGTGGCGCAAGGAATACGAGGGGGTCGAGGAGATGCGCGTGGCCGTGATGGGCTGCGTGGTCAACGGCCCCGGCGAGAGCAAGCACGCCAACATCGGCATCAGCCTGCCCGGCACGGGCGAGAAGCCGGTGGCGCCGGTGTTCGAGGACGGCAAAAAGACGGTCACGCTCAAGGGCGAGTCGATCGCGGCCGATTTCCAGAAGCTGGTCGAGGACTACATCGCCCGCACCTACAAACGCAAGGCGGCCTAAGACCTCTCGCAACGCCGCCAGGGAAGATTTCTCGCAGAGGCGCAGAGGCGCAGAGACCGCAGAGAAGAAGGGTTCTCGCAACGGCGCAACGAAAATGCGAAACTCTCGCCAAGGCGCAAAGACCGCGAAGATAATATTTCTACCTCTCCCCCAAGAGAGAGGTGTACGGGCCACGCCCGCGATTTGTTTAACTAGATTCCTGCTTTCGCAGGAATGACGGCGGGGTAGGAGCGACTCCGGTCGCGATCGGCCTCCGGCGGCGCGGCCTGTCGCGACGGGGACCGTCGCTCCTACAGCCCCTCGTTCGGCACCTGTAGGAGCGGACGTCCCGACCGCGAAGGCCTCCGGTGGCACGGCGTATCGCGACGGGGCATCGCTTCGACAAAGGACCACAGGTCTTGGGCGTTCTCTGCGCCTCTGCGCTTCTGCGAGAGTTCTCTTCTTCCTTCGTTGCGCCGTTGCGGCGTGGCGAGAGTCCCCTCTCGTGCCGCGCCACCAGCGCCCGCCCGGCCCCGGATTGCGCCCCCGGCGGGGCCTGCGGGACGCCCGGCCCCGGTGCTAAACTGGAACGCGGAGGTGAGTGCAATGGGCAAAGGCACCAAGTACGTGGCCAAGGTCCCCGACGAGACCGGCCGCAT
>JBJKSR010000015.1:0-7216 GCA_046703965.1 Gammaproteobacteria bacterium
CCCGGCGACGGCGGCGGGACCAGGTCCGCACGCGCGCCTACACCGGCTTCGTGCGCACGCTCGGCGACATCGACATGCCGTTGGCGCCGCCATTGCGCGCACTCGGCCTGCTCGCGACCGAACTCGGCCGTCCGCTGGCGCGTGCGCTGGCGCGGCAGGGCATGGGCCTGGCACCGCGGCCGCTGCCGCGCATGGTCCGGGGCGAGCGCGTATGAATAGATCAGCGGTTCCTAGAGTCGATGTAGCGATCGTCGGCGCCGGTCCGGTCGGCTGCGTACTCGCGCTGGCGCTCGCGCGCGGCGGCGTGCATACCGCGCTCATCGAGGCACGCGACCCCCGCCCGTGGTCGCGGGACAGCATGGACCTGCGCGTCTATGCGCTTTCGCGCGCCTCGCAGAACATCCTCCACCGGCTCGGCGCCTGGGACCGCGTGGCAACCACGCGCGCCTGTTCCTACCTGTCGATGCAGGTCTGGGAAGCCGGGGGCGGCGGCCGCGTCGAGTTCCGGGCCGAGGACGTGGACGAACTCGACCTCGGCCACATCGTCGAGGGTACCCTGCTCGGCGACGCGCTCGGGGAGCGGGTGCGCACCACGCCGGACATCGCTTGGCACTGCCCGGCCGCGCTGCAGCGGCTCACGATCGGGGACGACGACGCCCTGCTCACGCTCGAGGACGGCACGCGGCTCAGAACACGGCTCGTGGTCGGTGCCGACGGTGCCCGCTCGCGGGTGCGCGAACTCGCCGGCATCGACGTGCGCGAATCCAGCTATCGGCAGAACGCCGTGGTGGCCCATCTGCGCCCGGAGCGCACGCACGCGCACGCTGCCCGCCAGGTCTTTCATCCGGACGGCCCCCTGGCGCTGCTGCCGCTCGACGACGGGCGCGTATCCATCGTCTGGTCGACGAAGCCCGAGCGGGCCGAGCACCTGCTGGGAATGGACGACAAGGCGTTCGGGCAGGCCGTGACCGAATCCAGCGAGCAGGCCCTGGGCGTGCTCACACCCGCCAGCGAACGCGCGAGCTTCCCGCTTCGGCGCTTGCACGCGGAAAACTACGTCGCCCCGCGCGTTGCACTCGCCGGCGACGCGGCGCACGTCGTGCATCCGCTCGCCGGGCAGGGCATGAACCTCGGGTTGCTCGACGCCGCCGCGCTGGCCGAAGTGGTCCTCGACGCGCGGCGCGACGGCCGCGACGTGGACGACTACCTGGTGCTGCGTCGCTACGAGCGCTGGCGCCACGCGGAAAATCTGGCGATGCAGAGCGCGTTCGGCAGCTTCAACCAGCTCTTCGGCGCGCAAGCCCCGGGCGCCCGCACGGTCCGCGGCCTGGGCATGCAATTGTTCAACCAGTTCGGCCCCGCCAAGCGCCTCGCGATCCGCATCGCGCTCGGTACCGCCGGCGATCTCCCCGAACTCGCCAAGCCAATGGGCTGACACGCCGACGCCAGGCGGAGGGACAACGACAGCATGCGCAAAAGCCTCCCCTTCAATTCGGTACTGGGCGCGAGCCTGGCCCTGGCGGCCTGCATGCTCGCGGCGCCGCATGCGTCGGCCCGGAGCCGCCCGCACGTCAATCCGAACGTGCTCTGGCACCTCGTGCACGGCGAGTGCACGCCGGCCGCGCTGAAGCACCGGTATCCGCCCAAGCCCTGCGTCGAAGTTTTCGCGCCACCGGGGCATTTCGAGCGCGGGTACGCGGTCCTCAAGGATATCCGGGGCCGTTCCCAGTATCTCGTGCTGCCGGTGGCGCGCATCACGGGCATCGGAAGTCCGGCCGTGCTCGAACCCGACGCGCCGAACTACCTGGCCGATGCCTGGACCGCGCGTCTGTACGTGGACGCCGCGCTGCACAGGATCATGCCCCGCGACGACCTGATCCTGGCAGTGAACTCGAAATACGGGCGCACGCAGAACCAGTTGCACATCCACGTGGACTGCATCCGCATCGAGGTGCACCGCGCGCTGCGCAGGCTGTTGCCGGACGTGACCGGGCACTGGAAACGACTGCCCGCCCGCCTGCAGGGGCATGCTTACCTCGCCAAGTGGGTGAGCGGGGCCGCACTGGCGATCGACCCGTTCCGTTCCCTGGCAGCGGCGTTGCCCTCGGGCGCCCACATGGCGCAGTACGGCCTGGCGGTCGCCGGCGCCCACTCCCCCGCGGGGCGGCCGGGCTTCATCCTCCTCGCCACGCGTGCCGACGTCGCCGAAGGCAACTACGGAAGCGCCGAGGAGCTGCAGGACCACGCCTGCGCTATCGCGCATCGGCCCTGAGGCGAACGGCTACGTCGAATCGCGTTCCGCCCCGAAGTCGATCCGCGTGCCGGCGCCCGTTTTTTCGGCTTGCTCGTACACGTAACGGGCGGCGACCAGGTCCTCGACCGCAATACCGACGGATTTGAACAGCGTGATCTCGTCGGCTCTTGTCCGGCCGGCAACGCGCCCGAGCACCCGGTCGGCAAGCTCGCCCGCGATATGGCTTTCGTCGATCGCCTTTTCGCGCAGCGGCACGCCGATATCGTCCGCCTCGGAAAGCGCCGCTGCCTTGCTGTCCACGAACAGGCGGCTGCGCACGACCGCTGCCGAGTCGAGTTCGCGGAACGGCGGCACCGAAGCGCCGACGGCGTTGACGTGCACACCCGGCGACAACCATTCGCCCAGGAGCACCGGCTCCTTCGCGCCCGTCACCGTGCAGACCAGGTCGGCATCTTCAACGGCCGCGGGCGCATCGTCCACGGGTATGACCTCGACGCCATGGCGTTTGGTCGCTTTCGACGCGAACCGCCGGGCGTGCTCGGCATTGCGGCTCCAGACGCGCACGCGCCAGATCGGGCGCACCGCCTGCATGGCGGCGAGATGCATCTCCGCCTGCGTGCCCGAACCGAGGATCGCGAGGTCGCCCGCATCGCCCCGTGCGAGCAGCCGGGTGGCAAGTGCACTGACGGCCGCGGTGCGGATGGCGGTAATCGCGCCGGCGTCGACGATCGCCTGCAGGCGCCCGTTCACCGTCTCGAACAACAGCACGGCGCCCTGATGCGACTCGTAACGGGTTTCGACGTTGCCCGGAAAGACGCTGACGATCTTCGCCCCCAGGGCCGGTGGTGCGCCCAGCCACGACGGCATCAGCCCGAGCGCCCCTTTGCCGTCCGGCTGCCACATCACGCTGCGCTGCGGAAACAGCGCCTCGCCCTCGCCAAGCGCCCGGAACATCTCCGCCATGACCTCGACGCACTCGGCCATCGGCAGCAGTTCCGCGACTTCCGTGTGATCGACGACGACGACCCGCATGGGATCAATCTAACGCACGGGACAGGCGATCATCGGCCCGCCCGACCTTCAGGCGCCGCCTCGCAGACGCGACAGGCGGCCGCGCAAAGCGGCCAAGACGCAAAGTCCTGCAAGCGCGAGCAATCCGACCGGCGCACTGGCGCCTCCGCCACCTCCGCCGCCCGGGGATACCGCAGACTTCACGCTGACGGCGAAACTGCCCTTGGCGCTCTGCCCATAGGCGTCTTTCACGATCACCGTCACGGTCGCGGTCCCCGTCTGGTTCGGCGCCGGCCGGATCTCCAGGGTGCACCTGCCCGACGCCGAGCAGGATGCGCCGCCCGCGATGCCGCTGTCCGGCAACAACGCGGTGTTCGAACTGGTCGCCTTCACGTCAAGCGTTCCCGTGCCGCCGAGGGCCAGTGCCTCGCTGCCGCTCTGACCGGGGGCCAAATCCAGGTTGGAGAATCCGCTCACCGTAGGCGCCGCCGGCTTGTTCACCGTCAACATAAAGCTGGCGGACCCGTGCTGCCCGTAGGGATCGGTCACCGTCACCGTGATCGTCGTCGTGCCGCTCTGCCCGATCGTCGGCGCAAGCGCAAGACTGCAGCTGCCGGCCGAGGTGCAGCGGGACTGACCGGTAATACCCGCATCCGGTAGCAGCGCCGTGTTGGAACTGCCGGCCGTAACCGTCAGTGCTCCCGTGCCCGTAAGTGCAAGCGCAGCCGTGGCAGTGGAGGGCGCGGTGACAGTCACCGGCGCAACCCCGGTTACCGACGGCGGCGAAGGGACCGAAGCGAGCACCGTCACCAGCACTTTCTTCCTGACCACATCGCCGTATTTGTCTTTCGCGGTCACGGTCACGGCCGCCGTGCCGGGAACCGTCGCGGCAGTCATCGCAAACGTGCAATCGAGATGGGCTGCGTCCGCCCCGCATGCCGGCGGGCTCACCGTCACCCCCGCCGGCGGAAGCACCGTCGCATCATCGCTCGCAAGCGTATGGGTGAAGGGCGCCGAACCCACGATGCTGAACGCCTCGTCGGCCGTCTTGCCCTCCTGTATGGGCAGGTCGCTCAAGCCCGCGAGGCGCGGATCGATCGTGAGCAACACGGCGGCGGTGTTGCTGAACGGGTCGGTCGGCGCATCGGCGGCGGCGCAATTCGAAGGCGCCTGACCTCGCCAGGTGAAGACGTCGGGGCCGCTGTAGGTTGCCGACGCCGGAGTATAGGTAAAGGCGCCGGTCGTTGCGTCCAGGTCGATGCTTCCGCGCGCCGGGTCCTCCACCACGGCATAGGAAGCGGTGCACGACGTGGCGTTGACCAGGGTCGGCACGGAGCCGCTCAACTGGATGCCGGCACTGCCCGAGGCAGTGCGGTTTGCAGCGATCAGGGCGCCGGGCCCGACGAAAGAACCCAGCGATTCCGGCAGTGCGCCCACCGTCACCGTATCCACGACGGTGTCGGTTGCCGCACCGATGACCGAAACCGTGCCGTCCTACGAAGTCACGGCGTAGATGCGGCTCCCGTCGGGTGAGACCGAGATGCCTTTCGGCTGAGCCCCCACGGTGATCCGATCGAGGACCGTATCGGTGGCGGTGTCGATGACCGAGACCTGATTGCTCGACCAATCGGTGACGTACAGGCGGCTTCCATCGGGGCTGACGGCCACGCCCCACGGCGCCGTGAAACCCGATATGCTCCCCACGACCTTCCCTGTCAGCGTATCAACGGCTTCCACGCCATCCGCGCCTTCGTCGGCGACATAGAGGCGGCGTCCATCGGGACTGATCGCGATTCCACGCATATTCCCCAGGCCCGGCAGCGATATGGTGTTCGAGATTTGCAGCTTTTTGGCATCGATCACGGATACCTTGTCGCTGCCGAAGCTGGCGACGTAAATCCGTTTGCCGTCCGGGCTGACGACGATGCCCGTCGGCTGCTGGCCCGCCGGGACGGTGGCGATCACCGAATCGGTTGCCGTATCGATAACCGAAACGGTGCCGTCGGGACTTATCGTGTTCGTTACATAGACGCGCGTACCATCGGGGCTGACCGCGACATAGCTGGCCGAATTACCCACCGGAATCTGGGGGAGCAGGGTTTTGGTTGCGGTATCGATGACGGAGACCGTGCCGTTGCCGCAGTTTGAGGCACTGGCGCAATCGTTCACCACGTAGGCGCGGCTGCCGTCGGGACTGACGGCCACACCGTAAGGATAGGGTTCGAGCGTGATCGTGGATACCACGCTATTGTTGGCGGTATCGATGACCGATGCAGTGCCGTTGCCGCTCCCGCAGGTTGAGATACTGGCACATTCGTTGACCACGTAGGCATACGGCGCGGCATGCGAAACGCGGGGCACGGCCACGATAAGGAGCGCCACCGCAAGCAGCTCGAAACAGCGTCTGACGGTTCGAAAAACCGGTTGATCCATGGGTTCCCTCCCTGGTCGAGCCATCGCGGCCCGCACGCCATTCTCAGCCCCGCCGAGGCGTCTGTGTCGGCCGGGCAATGTGACGTTTGAAGATTACCGCACCATGCGGCATCGAACAAGCCACCGGTAAAACCCGTGGTCAGACGGTATCAAAACGCGCCCGGAGCCGATCCCGCTCCGGTAGCTCTTGCGAGTCTCCGGCCGGGCGCACGCCCCATTTTCTTCTGCGGGGGTCCCGGGAACTCAGTCGAGGAGCTTGTCGATCTTTACGGCGCAGATGAAGTCGTTTTCGGACAGGCCGCCGATGGCGTGCGTGGTGTAGTGCACATGGCAGTGGCCGAAGCCGACTTCGAGGTCGGGATGGTGGCCTTCCTTGTTGGCCATCCAGGCGATGGCATTGCAGAAGCTCATGGTCTTGTTGAAGCCCTTGAACTGAAAGTCGCGGTGGATGGACTTGGCATCGTCGGACAACGACCATTCCGGCACGAGCTTCTTGATGTATTTTTCGGCTTCGTCGCGGGTCAGCGGCTGCACGCCGCCCTCGCAGGCCTCGCAATGCTTTTCGGCGAATTCGCTCTTGTCCGTCATGGGTCCTCCTGAAATCTGCGTATTCAGGCGACAAAGCCGCCTGTAGGAGCGGCGTCAGCCGCGATTCTCTGGACTGTATGTCACAAAGGCAGCCACCCGGGTTGCCGTTACTGCGCGGCAGCTTCCTTTTCCGGTTCCTTGGGTGGAAACGTCGGCGCATGCATTCCGAGCGCGCGTGCCTGGCCGATGAGCGAGAAAAGATCCTTCTGCGCCACGTCGAACAGGTCCTGCAGGCTGTCGATGACGAAATACACGGTCTGGTAGATGTCGATGCGATACGGCGTGCGCAGGGCATCCACCGGATCGAACGGCTTGCGCTGCGGCACGTCGCTTTCCAGCGAGTAGACCAGCTCGCGCGGCGAGGACAGGATGCCGGAGCCGTAGGCGCGCAGGCCCTTCGCGGTGTTCATCAGCCCGAACTCGACCGTGAACCAGTACAGGCGCGCGAGCATCACGCGGTCTTCCTTGCTCGCCTTGAGGCCGTATTCGCCGTAAGCCTGGGTGAAGGCGGCGAAGCGCTCGTCGATCAGCAGCGGCGTGTGGCCGAAGATCTCGTGGAAAACGTCCGGCTCCTGCAGATAGTCGAACTCGTTCCAGGTGCGGATGAACGACGCCGCAGGAAATTACTTGTCGGCGAGCAGGCCGAAGAACTTGTCGAAGTTGATCAGGGCCGGCTCGGGCGCGACTTCCCAGCCCGTGTGCCTGCGCAGCACCGCGGAGACGTCATCAGGTTGCGGCACGCGGTCGGCGGGCAGGTCCAGCTTCGCCAGCGCGTCCATGTACTCGTCGCAGGCGCGGCCCGGCAATACCTTCATCTGGCGCTCGTAGAGCGCCGCCCAGATTTCGTTTTCCTCGTCCGTGTAGGGGATGCGGCCGGTCTCGTCGGGGACCTTGGCCACGTACTTGGTGCCTTTGCCCATTGCACTCACC
>JBJKSR010000016.1:0-3611 GCA_046703965.1 Gammaproteobacteria bacterium
CCGGTACGCGGCACGCGGCCGAACGTGGGGCGCAATCCAGTCACACCACAGCGGTCGCTCGGATCGATGATGCTCCCTTCGGTCTCACTACCAATCGCGAAGCCCACCAATCCCGCGGAGGTCGCCGCCGCTGGCCCGGCACTCGATCCGCCTGATCCTTCCTGCAGCAGCCACGGGTTCTTCGTCTGCCCCCCGAACCAGACATCGTTCAGCGCCAATGCGCCCATGCTCAGCTTTGCAATGAGTACGGCGCCGGCATCGTGCAGACGCTTGACAACGACGGCATTGTCGGTGGGGACGCGGTTTTTGAAGGGAGCCGCTCCGTACGTCGTACGGATATTCGCGGTGTCGAGCAGATCCTTCGCCCCCCACGGAATACCGTGTAACGGCCCACGATACCGTCCAGCGGCGATTTCTCGGTCGGCTTGCCTGGACTGCCGGAGGGCCAGATCACGCGTTACGGTAATGACACACTTCAGACTTGGATCCCACCGATGGATTCGCCGTAGGTACAGTTCCGTCAAGCGCTCGGATGTCAATTGCCGAGATTTGATCCACTGCGAAAGCTTCCACAGTGGTGCAAATGCGATATCGAAGTCCTCGGTCGGTAACGGACCGGCCTCGCGCCCACTGCGAATAAATGCGTTTCCGTGGGGAATCGGGGCGTGGCCCGGCAGGACAGGATTCCACAGCGAGTAGGGCGCCAACCCTGGACTGAGCTTGACGCGACGCGGACCCGTGCGCAGCTCATAGAGAGGAGCCATGCTATTTCGCCAGTTCACTGCGGCTTCCGCGCGATGGGAGGCAGTCATGGCGACCTGCACTAATTTCTCAGCGTCGAAGAATGTCGCGGCAGTCACCTCAGGCCCAACGCCTTTTGCCGTTCCGAATGCCGATGGCGAACCGGGGGGCAGCTTCGTCGAGTGTGCCGCGGATTCTGTGGCGCCCTTTGCGATACTCGTCCCGGCACTGACTAATGCGGCGGATGAGACCAGAAATTGCCGTCGAGATGTGCTCATTGCGTACCCCCAGTTAAATTATTTGCGGTGAATACGCGAGCGGACGATTTCTATGGACCGGGACATTGCGCTTCACAATCTCGAAAAATCTTATCCTGAGCGCGGCCACCTGTACACCGGCAACCCGGAGTCAACGGACGTACATCGGCTCGCACATGACTGGCGCCGCCCGCAACCGCCGTCATCGGGCATTGCTGCAGCGTCGATGCACTCGAGGTCACGGTAAATCCTGAGATTTCCGGCCGCATACGTTTGACCGTGCGGACATGCGCGCTCGGGGACTGCGCGGGGCGCCTTCGTCATCGGCCGGCGCAGGCTCCAGGAATGTGCAGCACCGCCCGCTGATCTGCGTTGTCCTAAGCCAGTGCCCGCCTGAGCAGCACGAGCTGCCGTGTCCATGCTTTCTCCCCCTGCGCAGGATCGTAGACGCGCGAATCGGGCACGCACCAGCCGTGCTGGGTACCGGGGTAAACTTTTATTTCGGCCTCGAGATGCGCCTTGCGGAATTCCTCTCGCAGGATGACCTTGGCCTCGGGTTGCTTCTTGTCGTCGCTCGCGGCAATGGCCATGAGGTATTGCGCCTTGATCTGCGGAATCAACAGATGCGGGCTGTCCGGCTTATCGGTGACCAGTGCGGCCCCGTGAAACGTTGCACCCGCACCGATCCGCTCGGGGAAAGCGGCAGCGGTGCGCAGGGTGAAAGGTCCACCCATGCAATACCCGGTGCTTGCCATCCTGCGCGCTCTGCTCACGGCGGCGCGGTCGTCCAGCCACGGCACGAAGGCTCGCGCATCCGTCACGGTGGTCTCGGGCGTCAACGAACGCATCAGGCGCATCAGTTCGTTTCGCGTCACCGGGTCACTGAGGTCCGGATGGGGCGGTGATGTCGGCGCCCGCTTGACTCGATAGAACGGGTTGACAACCAGAACGGCGTAGCCCGAACGGGCGAGCCGATCGGCCATGGCCTGAAATGTCGGCCGCAATCCGAAGATATCCGGCCACATGAGCACGCCGGGATGGACCCCGGTCGTAGGATGAGTGAAGTAGGCATCGCAGGTACCGTCCGAGGTGCGGATTTCGACGGCCGAGCCGCTGATCTGTGCGCCGTCGGCCACTGCGGGCAGCAGTGACAGAAGGCCGGCACCGGCCACCAGAGCACCGAATTGCCGTCGCGAGAGTCCGGCCGGGCGGATATCGTTCATCGTGTCAAAGTCGTCTTGGTCGCACATGGTTCTCCCCTTTGACCGAATTTCTCAGCCCTGTGGAATCAGGAACGCCCTCGATGGGAGGCGTCATCGGTCTGCGGAGGCGTCGTCAACAGTTTCTCAAGGACCGGTTATGTTACGGAATACCCGCTTGCACGACGGCGTGGGAAAACATCAATCCGTGCCGAGTTTTCACCCCCCGCTCATCAGGCGGCCAGCCGCCTTACCCTTCGATCCGCTTGGCGCGCACCCTTGACGTCAGCGGCTCTATCCTCCCGGCCATTCCGGCGCACGTCTTATCGCCCTGGCCCTTGCACCTGACGAACCGCTTGTCGGCCCATGCCGTCCTCCGCGTGCACAGGCGCGCGTCGGGCAGTGAACTCATTCATAGCAATTCGCGCAGTGCACCCAGCCAGGGCTCATAATGCCGCCAGCGCGCGACGGAACCCTTCTGGATCGGCTGGCGCGCCTGCCACACGCTGGCCGTTTGAATCGGACTGGGATTCAGATGCGGACTGAGACAGGCATCGTGCCACGCAAGACCGCAGCCTTCGATCAACCGGCGCGTGACCGGCTCGGGTTCGGCGACGAGCTCCTCGTAGTAGACTTCGACGAACCGCTCGGGCGGCAGCACCCGCCGCCAGTGGGACATCAGCCGTTCGTATTGCCGGTAGTACTCGACCAGATTCCGGCGCTCGCTTGCAAAACTGATCGATCCCTCGAAGTCCGTCATGAAGATCGAGAGACATGTGTCTACGGGCTGGCGGCGACAGTGCACGACCGTGGCGCGCGGAAAGAGCAACCGGATGAGACCGAGCACAATGAAGTTAAAGGGCATCTTGTCCGTGACCCGCGGCGCCTTCGCTGAGATCGAGCGCAACACCGCGAGATACTGTTCCCCGAACTGCCGAAGGGCCGGCTCGTTGCGCGGCCCGGCGAGCGCTCCCAGGGCCGCCTCGCGCTGCTCGGGCCAGAACGAAAGCTCATCACCCGCGGCCACGTCCGGGTGGCTCGAAAGGATCTGCTCGACGAGGGTTGTGCCGGACCGCGGCATCCCGATGATCAGTAAGGGAGTCTCATCGGCGCTGGCGGCTTGCGACGCATTCTCGAGAAAGCCGGGCGGCGTTGCCGCGATGAGCCGGTCGATCGTACCGATCAGCTCCGCCCGGTCCCAGGGATCCGATTGCGCGCGAATGCGGTTGGCCGCCTCGAAATGCTCCATCGCCGTGGGATACTCGGCCAGGTCATCGTGCGCCTTGCCAAGCGCGAAATGCAGCGCCCGGGCCTGAGCGGGCGTGAGGCCCGGTCGTTCGAGGTCTGCCTGAATCCGCTCGATCAGCGGCTGGTCGGCGGCGGTGAACTGCTTATTGGCAGCAAAGTGCTGCCA
>JBJKSR010000017.1:0-7617 GCA_046703965.1 Gammaproteobacteria bacterium
GCCGTTGCCCGCCGCCGTGCTGGTGCCCGAGTTCACCGTTACGCAAAATTAATCGCGAACGGGCGCAACGGTTCGTATATTGCGTCACCGCCGCCCGCCGGCAAACACGCACGGGGTTGCCGCATGAAAGCGCCCGCCGCCGACAGCTACCGTCCCACCTGGGCGCCGGCCGCCAAGGACCTGGTCGGCACCAGCCTCGGATCCTCGCGCCTGTGGTACACGCTGGCGCAGGGTATCGTCACCGAGGTGTACTACCCGCGCATCGACATCCCCCAGATCCGCGACCTGGGATTCATCATTGCCGACGGTGCGGGCTTCTGGGTGGAACTTCGCAAGCACGGAAACTACACGCTGGAGTGCGCCAACGACTGCACGCCGGCGGTGACCGTCGTGCACCGCCACGAGCGCTTCACCTTCCGCCTGCGGGTCTGTCCCCATCAGGACCGCGACGTGCTGCTCGTCGACTACGAACTGGAAGGCGACGATCCGACCCTGCGTCCCTATGTCCTGGTCTCGCCGCGCCTCGGCGAGGACGGCGACCACAACGTCGGCGCGGCGACCCGCTACCACGGTCGGCCCGTGCTGTGGGCCGAGCAGGGGCCGTTCGGCCTCGCGCTGCTGGCGGGCAACGCGGCGGGCGACAACGTTTTCGGGCCCAACTCGGAGGGCTGCACCGGTGCCAGCGACGGCTGGCGGGATTTCGACCAAAACGGCCGCATGAGCTGGGAATACGAGGACGCCGGGCCGGCCGAGATCGCGCTGATGGGCGAGCTGCCCGCGCGCGCGACCCTCGCGCTGGGCGTCGGCTCGAGCAAGGAGTCGGCCGCCACCCTGGCCGCGGCCGGCCTGGCCGAGGACTTCGAGGACATCTGGGAGGCGCAGATCGACGCCTGGGCGACCTGGGGTGAGACAGTCGACGTGCCCGACCTGCCGGCCGGGCTCAAGACCGCGTTCGAGCGCTCGGCCATGGTGCTGAAGACGCACGGCGACCGCACCTTCCGCGGTGCCATGGTGGCGAGCCTCGCCGTGCCGTGGGGCGACAGCAGCACGAGTCGCGGCGGCTACCACCTGGTCTGGCCCCGCGACCTGGTGGAAAGCGCCGGCGCGCTCAGCGCCAGCGGCGCCCGCGACGACGCCCGCGACGTGCTGCGCTACCTCGTCGCGACCCAGCAGGCCGACGGCCACTGGCTGCAGAACCAGTGGCTGGGCGGCAAGCCGTTCTGGCAGGGCGTGCAGCTCGACGAGACCGCTTTCCCGGTGGTGCTGGCGGGGGTGCTCGCCGCGCACGATGCGCTGGACGGCATTCCCGTCGCCGGCATGGTGCGCCGGGCGCTCGGTTTCATCGCCGCCAACGGTCCCTCGACCGCGCAGGACCGCTGGGAAGAGGACGCCGGCATCAACACCTTCACGCTGGCGATCGCGATCGCCGCGCTGGTGGAAGGCGCGCAGTTCCTCGACGCCGCCTCGCGCGAGTTCGCGCTCATGCTCGCCGACACCTGGAACGCGCGCCTCGAGGACTGGACCTGGGTCGCCGGCACGGACCTCGCCCGGCGCCTGGGCGTGGATGGCTACTACCTGCGCGTGGCGCCAGCCGACGTGCTCGTCGACCCGGGCGCCAAGTGCGAAGACCTGCTCATCAAGAACCGCTCCTACGACAACCACCTGACCGCAGAGGACCAGGTGGCGACCGATTTCCTGCAGCTCGTGCGCTACGGGCTGCGCCGCGCCGACGACCCGAAGATCGTCCATAGCCTGCGCGCCGTCGATGCGCTGCTGCGGACCGAGACGCCGAGCGGGCCGGTCTGGCACCGTTACAACAACGACGGCTACGGCGAGCATCGCGACGGGCGCCCTTTCGACGGTACCGGGCACGGCCGCGGATGGCCGTTGCTCACCGGCGAGCGCGGCCACTATGCGGTCGCGGCCGGCGAGGATCCGCTGCCCTACCTCGAGGCGATGGCCGCCATGGCCGGCCCGGGCGGTATGATTCCCGAACAGGTCTGGGACACCGACCCGATGCCCGGGCTCGGGCTTTTTCCCGGGCGGCCGAGCGGCTCGGCGATGCCGCTGGTGTGGGCGCACGCCGAATTCATCAAGTTGGCCATCAGCCGGCTGCGGGGCGAGCCTTGCGACCGCCCGCCGTCCGTGTGGGAACGCTACCAGGGGCGCAGGCCCACGATCGACTGGCGGCTGTGGTCGCCGAACGTGCGCCCGCGCAGCCTGCCGCACGGGCACGTGCTGCGCATCGTGCTCCCGGCGGCGGCGACGGTGCACTGGGGCGTGGACGGCTGGCAGGACGTCCGCGATATCGACACCCGCGAGGCCGGGCTGGGGATGCACGCGGTGGACCTGCCGACGCGCGACCTGGCGCCGGGCACGGCCGTGGACCTGACCTTGCGCTGGCACGGGAACAGCGAGTGGCAGGGCGAGGACTACCGCGTGGAGATCGCCGCGGACTGACGGCCCGCGGCGCGCGCCGGCGCCCTGCGGTTAAGTTGGCCCGCATGGAACAGGCTGACGCTTCGCGCCCGGCATCCACCGCGCTGCGCCTGCAGCGCAAGGCCGAGCGGCTTCTCGCCGCCGCCGACATCCGCATCGACGGCGACCGCCCCTGGGACATCCAGGTGCACGACCCGCGCGTGTTCGCCCGCGTCTTCGCGCACGGCTCGCTGGGTTTCGGCGAAGCCTACAGGGACGGCTGGTGGGACGCCGGGCGGCTTGACGAGCTGATGACCCGCGTCCTCGAGGCGCGCCTCGACCGCTCGCTCGCGGTGCCGCAGAAGGTCGCCCGCTGGGCGCTCGGCCACCTCGTCAACCTGCAGACCGGGCGCCGCGCCTTCCGCGTCGGCGAGGCGCACTACGACAAGGGCAACGACCTGTTCGAGCGCATGTTGGACAAACGCATGACCTACAGTTGCGGCTACTGGAAGGAGGCGACGACGCTGGACGAGGCGCAGGAGGCGAAGCTCGACCTCGCCTGCCGCAAGCTCGGGCTCGAGCCGGGCATGCGCCTGCTCGACATCGGCTGCGGCTGGGGCGGCATGGCGAAGTTCGCCGCCGAGCGTTACGGCGTCTCGGTGGTCGGCATCACCGTCTCCAACGAGCAGGCGGAGTACGCCCGGAAGCTGTGCGAAGGGTTGCCGGTCGAGATCCGCGTCGAGGACTACCGCGCGCACCGCGGCGAGTACGACCGCATCGTCTCCATCGGCATGTTCGAGCACGTCGGCCACCGCAACTACCGCACCTACATGCGCGTCGCCCGCCGCCTGCTCGCCTCGCCCGAGGGCCGGTTCCTGCTGCACTGCATCGGCGGCAACGTCTCGCTCACGCGCACCGACCCGTGGATCGAGAAATACATCTTCCCCAACGGCATGATCCCCTCGCCGCGCCAGATCAGCCGCGCGTGCGAGCGCGTGTTCGTGATCGAGGACTGGCACAACTTCGGCGCCGACTACGATCGCACGCTCATGGCCTGGCACGAGAACTTCGAGCGCGCGTGGCCGGAGCTCGAGGACAAATACGGCGAGCGCTTCCGGCGCATGTGGCGCTTCTACCTCATGTGCTCCGCCGCCACCTTCCGCACCCGCAACGACCAGCTCTTCCAGATCCTGCTCTCGCCCCACGGCGTCCCCGGCGGCCTCCGCGTCCCCCGCTAACATGAGAGGGTCGGACCAGCACAACCTATTGATAAACAAATAAATAATGCCAAAATAGCCCCTGAATAAGCCCTTAAACACCTCATTTTCCCGGTTAAATTGCCGTTCTAAGGAAGGAACCCAATGCCGCGCGCAAATCGACACCAGCTTCCCGGCCATGTCTGGCATATCACCCATCGCTGTCATCGCAAGCAGTTCCTGCTGAAGTTCGCCCGGGATCGGCGAACGTGGCGCGGATGGCTCTATGCAGCTCGAAGGCGCTTCGGGCTCTGTGCGCTCGATTTCGTCGTCACCTCAAACCATATTCACCTGCTTGTTCAGGACCGGGGAAATGGGGAAATCGCAAAGAGCATGCAATTGATAGCCGGTCGTACTGCGCAGGCATACAATCAACGCAAGCAGCGCCGAGGCGCCTTCTGGGAAGATCGCTACCACGCCACGGCGGTGGAAACCGATTCGCATCTGGCCCGTTGCATCGCCTACATCGATCTGAACATGGTGCGAGCGGGTGCCGTCTCTCATCCGGAGCAGTGGGAGGTGTCGGGGTACCGGGAACTTCAAAATCCGCCCGCGCGCTATCGGGTCATCGACTATGCGGCCCTGATCAAGCTGCTGGATGTTTCTGATCTGCAGGCACTTCGGCGTATGCATCGAGCCTGGATTGACAAAGCGCTCATGGCGGAGCGGCTGGTTCGTGACGGGCGTTGGTCGGAGAGCCTGGCGGTTGGCAATCGGGCATTTGTTGCGCAGTTCCAGGAGAACCTGGGGGTTGGCGCTGCTCATCGCACGGCCGAGAAGCGAGGGGACACCTACGCTCTGCGCGAGGATGAAAGTCCTTATTGCGTCAATTTCAAGGGTGAAATTGACGCAATAAGGGCAAAAAATGGCGCTTTTTCAGACGAATCAGTATAATTTTCAGGCGCATACGTGGGTCCGACCCGGCGCGCCGGGCGCCGTCCTTCGGCTTGCGGCGGACGAAGCTTACGATTACGCGTTGGCCGAAGTTGGCCGGCGCGTGGCTGCATACGATCGGCGTCCTCGGGGGCCGATAAGGTGTCCGTAAGCCGGAATGCGATCTCGCAGGCCGTCGCCGAGGTTGATCAGCAGGGCGGATGGGGGTGACGGTGGACGTCGGAAAGCTGTTCGACGACAAATCGGAAATCTACGCGCGGGCCAGGCCGCGTTATCCGTCCGCGTTGTATGAATGGCTCCAGGAATCCTGTGCCGCGCACCGGGCAGCGTGGGACGCCGGTTGCGGTAACGGGCAGGCTGCCGTCGACCTGGCCGACTGCTTCGAGTCCGTCCAGGCGACCGATATCAGCGCCGCCCAGATAGCGAATGCGCCGAGTTGCGCCGGGGTAACGTTTTCCGTCCAGCCTGCCGAGGCAACCGATTTCGCGGAGGCAGCGTTCGACGCCGTCTGCGTCGCGCAGGCCTTGCACTGGTTCGACTACGACAGGTTCTGGCCCGAGGCCAGGCGCGTGCTCAAGCCCGGTGGCATCTTCGCCGCCTGGGGATACAACTGGCCCCATGTCGACCCGGCGATCGACGGCATCCTGGACACCGAATTCCTGCCGGCCATCCGTCCTTACTGGGCGCCTCGGAACAAGCTGCTCTGGGACGGCTACAAGGACGTCCCGTTTCCGCTCGATCCGCTGGACGTCCCGGACATCGCATTGACCATGAACTGGTCGGCGGAGCAATTCCTGGCGTACCTGCACAGTTGGTCGGCCACTCGCCGATGCATGGAGGCGACCGGCAGTGAATTCTTCGAGACCACCTGCCGGGCGGTCGCCGATGCCTGGGGAGATGGCATCGAGCGGCCGGTAGCGATGGATTTCGTCTTCATCGCCGGCAGGAACGTGGCCTGAAAAGACGCCGCCGGCGACCCCGGCGGCCTTCCGGGCCCCCGGGCCCCACGCCAATGCACCGAAACGCGCAGCCTTGCCTATAATCAAAAGTCCCTCGGCTACCCAATCACCCACAACCAGCCAGGAGAATCCCATGAAGACCCTCTTCGTTCCCGCGTTGCTGGCGGCCGCCGTCGCGACGGCACCCGCAACGTCCCTCGCCAAGAGCACGAGTTGGCCAAGCAAGGCCCTCATCGCGCATCAGTTCGAGATCTGGAACGCCGCATTGCAGACGGGCGACCCCGCAAAGGTTGCCGCGCTTTACTGCGATCCCGGCGCCGTCCTGCTCCCGACGGTATCCAACAAGGTCCGGACAACGCCCGCCGAGATCACGGACTACTTCAAATACTTCCTCAAGTCCAAGCCGAAAGGCAAGATCAACGAATCCTACATTCGCATCCTCGGCCCCGGCGGAGCGGTCGATTCCGGCGTCTACACGTTCACTCTGACGAAAGACGGCAAGACCGAAGAGGTCCGGGCCCGCTATACCTTCGTCTACGACAAGATGCACGGCAAGTGGTGCATCATGGATCACCATTCCTCGGCCATGCCGGAAAAATAAATGAGGTTGGCACTGCGCCCGCAACCCGCGGGCGCAGTGCCACTCAATCCCGGGAGGCACCCAATCCTGAGTACAAATGGCACACATTGTGCTAAAATCGCCTTGTGAAGACGATTTCATGGAATCCTCGGAAAAACGCGATCCTCAAGGCGGATAGAGGGGTTTCATTCGAGGACGTGGTGTTTCACATTCTGGCCGGCGACGTTATTGACACGGTTGACCATCCTGACCAGGCGCGTTATCCGGGGCAGAAAATCCATGTTGTTGCGATCGAGGATTACTTGTATCTCGTCCCGTTTGTCGAGTCAGATGACGAGGTCTTTTTGAAGACCGTGATTCCCAGTCGGAAGGCTACCAAGAGCTACCGAGGTGGCAGGAAATGAGCAAGGTGAACCAGGAAGAACGGGAGATTTTGACGGCGTTTGAATCGGGCAAGCTCAAGCGCTCGAGAGACGCCGCAAAGATACAGAAGCGACATCGGGAATACGCCGAAGCGATGCTCAGGAAAGATGCGCGGATCAACATTCGACTGTCCGCGAAGGATCTTCGCGGACTGCAGAAGAAGGCCCTCTCCGAGGGCATTCCGTACCAGACGTTGGTTTCCAGTATTCTGCACAAGTACGTCGAGGGCCGTTTGCACGAAAACGACGCCTGATGCGTCGCTACAGTCGGCAGTCCGACTGCCCTGCCGCCGGTCGGCGGCAGGGATGCCCTACACCGAATGTAGCCGTGTAATCACGCGGCTCAGCCGATCGCGCGTCCGATGAAGAAGGTGACGGCGCCCGCGGCGGCGCCTATCAGGAGCATGCGCACAGCGCTGTAGAGCGCGGAGCGGCCGGTGAAAAGGCTCGTTGTCAGGCCGGCGGCCAGGAGCGCGGCCGCGGCGAGTGCGAGCATGGCGACCAGCGCCGCCCGGCCCGTGCCGAAGAAGAACGGCAGCAGCGGCAGCACGGCGCCTAAGCCGAAGGCGATGAAGGACGCGTAGGCGGCGCGCCACGGCGAGCCCAGCGCGTCCGGGTCGAGCCCGAGTTCCTCGCGGGCCAGCGCGTCGAGGGCCTGCTCCGGTTGGGCGATGGTGTCGTCGGCGAGCTGGCGGGCGGCGTCCGGATCCATGCCGCGGGCGGTGTAGATCAGCGCCAGTTCGGCGGCCTCTTCCTCGGGGTACATTTCGAGTTCTTCGCGCTCGAGCCCGATCTGGTACTCGAACATCTCCCGCTGCGAGCGCATCGAGACGTATTCGCCGGCAGCCATCGAGGCGGCGCCCGCGATCAGCCCGGCAACGCCGGTAAGCACGATCACCGAGCGGTGCATGCCGGCGCCGACGAGGCCGAGCAGCAGGCTGGTGTTGGAGACCAGCCCGTCGTTGACGCCGAAGATCGCGGCGCGCAGGCCGCCGCCCCGCTCCAGGCGGTGGTGGAAGCTCTCCGGGGCGCCCGCACGCGCGGGCTGCGGGTGGCTGGAGGGCGCGCTCGCGTTGCTGTAGACCGAG
>JBJKSR010000018.1:0-3702 GCA_046703965.1 Gammaproteobacteria bacterium
GAGTACACCATCGGCGCGGCGATCCAGTTTTCCATCGGTGGCGCGCGCAGCGCCGCCCCGGACCAGCCCTGACGGGCGGCGCTCTCAGCGCCGCGCCGGAAGGCGCGCCAGGAGCGTTCGGACCGCCGCTTCCAGAACGCTGTCCACGCCCCGGTACGCCTCGCCCAGGGGGCGCTCGACCGAAACGTCGACCGGGCGCGGATGCATCTCCATCGGCTTGTCGCCCTCGGTCGTGATCGTGATGAACGGCAGACGCACGGTCGTGCCGTCGACCAGCTTCCCCGCGGACGTGTAGATGATCCAGCCCGCCGTCGGCTCGCCCACCACCTTGCCCAGGTGGAGTTCGCGGTATCCCTCCGTAAAGTCCTCGCCATCGGAGAGCGTCACCCGGTTGGTGATCAACACGGTCGGGCGCTCGAGAGCGCTCTGACCGAGCAGCGGCCGGGCATTGGCTCGCGGCATGCCGCGGAAGGTCATGTTCAGGTAGTGGCGGCGCGAGAGGGCATCGAGCGCATAGGCGTTGACAAAGCCGCCGAAATTGTTGCGCACGTCGATCACGACACCCTCGCGATCGCCGTTGTGGACGTTGATCGCCCGGTACAGGCGCTGCAGCGAACGCATCGACATGTCGGGCAGATCGATGTAGCCGAGGCGGCCATGGCTCAGCTTCGAGACCATCTCCCGGTTGTGGTCCACCCACGACTCGTAGATGAACTGCGAGGCGCTGCCCGCGTTGACCGGCTTGACCTTTATCTTGCGCGAATGCCCGCCACGCGCATCGTCGGCGACCGTGAGCACGGTTTCCTTGCCGATACGATTCGTGAGCAACGAATCCAGGTTGGTCGCCGCATCCAGCTTCGTACCGTCCACCGCAAGCAGGTAATCGCCCGCCGCGATTCCGCCAACGACGGCCGCCGGCGACTGGGGAATGACCTCGCTGATGCGGAATGCCCCGTGCTTCTCGTACACTTCGGGATCGAAGCGCAGGCCGATGCGCCCGACCACGTCCGGTGCCCGATGCAGGCGGTCATACACGCCGGAATGCGAAGAGTCGAGTTCGCCGACCATTCGGTTGAGAATGCGGGCCAGGGCGGAATCGGTCTCCGCACCGGCCACCAGCGGTGCGTAGCGCTTGCGCACGGCATTCCAGTCGACCCCGTTCATGTCCGGGTTGTGGTAGTTGACCTGAAGCCACTTCCAGGCCTCGTGGAAGGCCACTTCCTTCTCGGCCTGGAAATCGATCGTCATGTCCGCCGAGGTGGCGAACCGCTTCGCATGGCCGCCCTTGACCGGCACGGAGTAGATCTTGCCGCTGTCGAGATACCAGACGGTCTTGCCATCGGGGGAGAACTGGGCGGAACTCTTGTCGCCGGGCGAGGACGTGAGCTGATGGGCTACCGGCGGCTTGAGCGCCAACGGGTTCAGCGACCAAGTATACAGGTTGACGTACCCTCCAACCTCGGCGGCGAAAAGCAGCGTCTTGCCGTCCGGGCTGATCCGGATCGAGCCCGCGTCCAGCCCGACCGGCAGCAGATGCAGTCGGCGGGATATGTGCGTGAAGTCAATCTTGACGTGGACCGGCTTGTGCGTGCCCTGCGATTTCGACCTCGATCCATTGGCCGTGCCCGACGCCGGCGACGTATTCGAACGCGCGGGCGAGGACGATTCGTTGAACAGATCGAGGAACTGTTGCTCGCGGAATTTGGGCTGCCGCGGCACGAGGTCCACGCGGGCGATCTCGCCCTGCTCCGTGCGCTCGCTGGTATTGAAGTACAACGACTTACCATCCGGGCTCCACCACAGGCTGTCGCCGAACGTGTTGCCGAGGAAGCTGACTTCGCGGGCCTTGCCGCCATCGACCGGCACGACCTCGGCGTTTCGGTACATCCGCTGGCCCCAGTTCAGGAACGCGATCCAGCGGCCGTCCGGCGACCAGACGAAGGGATGGCTCGATTCCAGCGGATGATGCAGGTCGAGTCCGCCCGAGGCGAGTTCGCGCGTCTTTCCGCTTTTCAGGTTCAGCACCTCGAGCTTGTGCGCGTCGCGGATGAACGCCACCGATTTTCCGTCGGGCGAGAACTGCGGGTTGAGATCGTTGCCCGCGGTGTCGGTCAGACGGGTCTCCTTGCGGGAGGCGAAGTCGTAGAGGAACAGGTGGTCCGTACCGTCGCGATCGGAGACGTAAACGATCCGCCGGCTGTCGGGCGACCACGCCACGGAAAACTCCGCCGCCGCGGTATGGGTAATCTGCTGCGCGGGTCCGGGCTTGCCGGCCGGCGCCGCGAATACCTCGCCGTGCACTACAAACGCCAATTTCTTCCCGTCCGGCGACAACCGGAGTTCGCTGAAATGGCCCGTAAAATGATGCTCGCTCGGCTGCGGCCCGGCCACCGCGCCGCCGAGACGAATCGGCACCGGGTGCGCCTTTCCACCGTGCGTATCGAGCGTCCAGATGCCGAAGTTGCGCTGGAATACGATGGTTCCGCCGTTTGCCGAGATCATCGGCCACAGGCAGCGTCCGTCCGTGAAGTGCGTCACTGCGTTTTCATTTCCGTCGAGGCGCACGTTCCAGATGTTGTCCGTTCCGCTGCGGTCGCTCATGTAAAAGACGGACTTGCCGTCGGCGCTCCACATCGGCCACAACGCGCGGGCATTATCCGGGGTCAGGCGCCGGTAATCGTGCGAACCGTTGTTCTTGAGCAGCCAGATTGCGGTATCGTCGATGTGCGCATGGCCGTGCCGCCACCACTGCGTCGAGCCCCAGCCCTGGCCGACCAGGGCGACAGTCCTGCCGTCCGGGGAGGGCACGCCGGCCTCCTCGTTGCGATAAAGCTCCAGCGAAACCGGCATCGGCGTACCGCCGCTCGTGCGTACGCGGTATACAGCGCCGAATTGCGCAATATTGTCGCGCCCGCTGGTGAAATACAGCCACTTGCCGTCGGCCGAAAATCCGCTCGGAACGTCTTTTGCATCGCTCCACGTAAGCCGCTTGAGCGAACCGTCCGTCAGGTCCAGGAGGTAAATATCCCCGTGGCCGGTCTTGTCGGACACGAAGGCCAGGTGCCTGCCGTCGGGAGAGAACACCGGCCGTGAATCGGCCGCCTCGTCGGAGACCAGCAGGTGCGCGGTGCCGCCCGCTGCCGGCACCACCCAGATTGCACCGTCGGCGACGAACGCGATCTGCCGCCCGTCGGGACTCACGCTCGGCTGCGTGAAACTGGGTTGCGGGGCGACCGCCGAGGCATCGGCATTCGACGCAAGCGCCATCGCGAACAAGGCACAAGCCGCGACAAGCAGACGATTGATTTTCATGGGACGTTTCCGGTGGGGTGCAAACGCCCAGAGTTTATCCGATTCGCCCGCCGCGTGCGGGAAGCCGGAACCCGCGCTCGTCAGCCCGGGGCGTTATCTCCGGAATGGGTAGCCACCTTCAGCTCGCCCTTGTACAGGGTATAAAAGCCGTCCTTCGCGGACAGTTCGAGCCGGACCTGCAGAAACAGCCGACCGGTCTTATGCAACCGCTCCTTCGCGGCGTGACTGTATCGGAGTTGATTCGTCTGCACGGAAACCGTAAGACTTCCGTGCTTTTTGAAACGCCCCGAGGCGTCGAGATCGCCGTTCAGGGTCTGCTGCAATCGACGATAGGCCCCGATACCCGTGTCGGAGAGCGCCAACAGGTACCAATGCTTGCCGCTTTCGGCC
>JBJKSR010000019.1:0-3689 GCA_046703965.1 Gammaproteobacteria bacterium
CCCCGCCGCAGGTGGGCATGGCCGGCGGCGACGTAGGGCGGATTGGAGACGATGATGTCGAAGCGCTGCCCCGCGAAGGGCGCGAGCCAGTCGCCCGCCAGGAAGCACATGTTGTGCAGGCCGTGGCGCCGGGCGTTGCCGCGTGCCACCGCGAGCGCGGCGGGTGACCGGTCCGCCGCGTATACGCGGGCCCGGGGGCGGGCGCGCGCTATGGCGAGCGCGATGGCGCCGCTTCCGGTCCCGAGATCCAGCACCCGGGACGCGCCGGCTGGAGGCAGCTGCGCCAGCGCCAGTTCCACTACCAACTCGGTCTCCGGGCGCGGGATCAGGACATCGGGAGTAATGGTCAGGGCCAGGCCGTAGAACTCGCGCTCGCCCGTAATGTAGGCCACCGGTTCGCCGGCGGCCCGGCGCTCGACGAGCGCGAGGGCGCGCCGCCATTCCGCGTCCGTCAGGGTCCGTTCCGGGTGCGCATAGAGTGCGGCCCGCGGCAGGCCGAGCGCATGGCTCACCAGCAGCACGGCTTCGCCGGAAGGGGGAAGCATTCGGCGGGCGCGGGCCAGCAAGGCGCCCAGGGCGAGCGGGGAGTCGACCGCGTTCATCCTGATAACATAACGCCTTTGTTGCGACGCTTTTACGATGTCCGTTGCGCGCAGTGTACTGGAGCTGATCGGCCATACGCCGATGGTGGAAGCGGCCCGGCTCGATACCGGCCCGTGCCGGCTGTTCATCAAGCTCGAGGCGCTCAATCCCGGTGGTTCGATCAAGGATCGCATCGGCCTGCAGATGATCGAGGCGGCCGAGCGGCGTGGGGACATCAAGCCCGGCGACCTGCTGGTGGAGGCCACGGCCGGCAATACCGGTCTCGGCCTCGCGCTGGTGGCGGCCGTGCGCGGCTACAAGCTGCTCATCGTGATGCCCGACAAGATGAGCCGCGAGAAGGTCTTCAACGTGCAGGCGATGGGCGCCGAGGTCGTGATGACCCGCTCGGACGTGCAGAAGGGCCATCCCGAGTATTACCAGGACCTGGCCGAGCGGCTCGCCGGGGTGCGCGGCGGCTATTACATCAACCAGTTCGGCAATCCGGACAACCCGGCCGCGCACGAGGCGACCACGGGCCCGGAGATCCTGGAGCAGCTCGACGGCAAGGTCGATGCCGTGGTGCTCGGCGTGGGTACCAGCGGCACGCTGACCGGGGTCAGCCACTATTTCGCGAAGGCCTCGCCGCAGACCGAGTTCGTGCTCGCCGATCCCAAGGGGTCGGTTCTGGCCGATTACATCAAGACGGGAAAGATCGGCAAGGCCCAACGCTGGCTGGTCGAGGGCATCGGCGAGGACTTCATTCCCTCGATCGCCGACCTGTCGGCGGTGAAAACCGCCTACACGATCCCCGACGCGGAAGCCTTCGCCACCGCGCGCGAGGTGCTGCAGAAGGAGGGCCTGCTGCTGGGTTCGTCGTCGGGCACGCTGATCGCCGCGGCGCTGCGCTACTGCCGCGAACAAACCGGGCCGAAGAACGTGGTCACGCTGGGCTGCGACACGGGCGCGAAATATCTGTCCAAGCTCTACAACGATTTCTGGATGATGGAGCGGGGCTTCGTTTCCCCGCCGCAGACGGGCACGCTGGCCGATCTCGTGACCCGTCCCCACCGCGCCAACGCCACCGTCACCGTGGGTCCGGACGACACGTTGGCTACCGCGCACGACCGCCTGCGCGACGGGGGCTATTCCCAGCTTCCGGTGGTCCGCGAAGGCCGCCTGGTCGGCGCCGTGACCGAGGGCGACCTGCTGCGCGCCGTGCTCGAGGAAAACCTGGACTTCGACCAGCCGGTGAAGCGCGTCATGAACGCCGGCTTCCCGCGCCTCGATGCGAGCGAGCCTCGCTCCCTGCTGGCCGAGCGCCTGTCCATCGAGCCGGCGATCGCGATCGAGGACGGGGACGAGTTCCTGGGCCTGGTCACGCGTGCCGACTACCTCACTTCGATACGAAACGAGGGGCGCGAACGCGATCCCCGTCGAAACAGACCGGAGGTTTGAAGATGAGCACGGACGACAGCCGCCGTTTCGACACGCTCTGCATCCATGGCGGGCAGTCGCCGGAGCCGGTGACCGGCGCGGTGATGCCCCCGATTTCGCAGGCCTCGACCTACGCCCAGTCCTCGCCGGGCAAGCACACCGGCTACGAGTATTCGCGCACCCAGAACCCCACGCGCCAGGCGTGGGAGCGGGCGGTCCGTACCCTGGAGGGCGGCGCCGGCGCGCACGCCTTCGCCTCCGGCCTGGCCGCGGCCGCTACGGCGCTCGACCTGCTTCCGGGCGGCAGCCGCGTGGTGGCCATGGACGATCTCTACGGGGGCACCCGGCGCCTGTTCGAGCGGGTCCGCGCGCGCAGCGCCGGCCTGGATTTCGTGTTCGCGGACCTTTCCGACCCGAAGGTCCTCGACGAGGCCGTGACGCAGGATACGAAGATGGTCTGGGTGGAGTCGCCCACCAACCCGCTGCTCAAGCTGGCCGATCTGACGGCGGTGGCCGAGGCCGCGCACCGCGCCGGCGCGCTGGCGCTATGCGACAACACCTTCGCGAGCCCCTGGAGTCAGCGGCCGCTGGAGCATGGCTTCGACATCGTGCTGCACTCGGCGACCAAGTACCTCAACGGCCATTCCGACATGGTGGGCGGCGTACTGGTCTCGGCGGACGACGAGCTGGCCGAACGGGTGGCCTTCCTGCAGAATTCGGTGGGTGCCGTCGCCGGGCCCTTCGATGCCTACCTCGCGCTGCGCGGCGTGAAGACGCTGGCGCTGCGCATGGCGCGGCATTCGGCGAGCGCACTCGAGTTGGCCGCGTGGCTGGAGTCGCACCCGAAGGTGAAGCGCGTCATCTATCCCGGGCTGCCCAGCCACCCGCAGCACGACCTGGCCCGGCGCCAGATGCAGCGCGGCTTCGGCGGCATGATCACGGTCATGCTCGACACCGACCTCGACGGGTCGCGCCGTTTCCTGGAGCGGGTCGGCCTGTTTACACTGGCCGAAAGCCTGGGCGGGGTGGAGAGCCTCATCGAGCATCCGGCCCTGATGACCCATGCCGCGGTGCCCGAGGCCCATCGCCTGGCGCTCGGTTTCGAGGACGGGCTGGTGAGGCTGTCGGTGGGCATCGAAGATCCTGCCGACCTGAGGGCCGACCTGGAACAGGCGCTCGACGCCATTTGATACTGATCTAACCGAACGGAGCACGACATGAGTGAAGAAGGGCAGCCGCCCACCAACGAACCGCCGCCGACCTTCGATCCCAACGCCGAGCTGGAATACCTTCTGGCCGGCGCGCAGGTCGGCAAGGTCTCGGTCATCACCGTGTACCAGGCGCTCTTGCGAGCGCCCCTGTACGCCATGTTCGACCGGCCGATGGATCCGGAAAATCTCGACACCTCGGCCAATGCGCTGGTCTTCGAGACCGGCGACATGGGCAACCTCATGGTGCTGTTCACGCAGCCGGAGCATTCCGAGCGCATCAGCTCCGACCTGGGCGAATTCGCGCATCCCGGCCAGTTGGCGGGCGAGTACGTGGTCAATTCGCTGGCCGATGACACCGGCATCATCCTCAACCCCGGCCACGAGTACGGCATGAAGCTCTCGGCGGCCGGCCTGTCCCGGCTGAAGGGGGACTTCGGCAGCCGCGCCGGACCCAAGGGCCAG
>JBJKSR010000020.1:0-5706 GCA_046703965.1 Gammaproteobacteria bacterium
CGTCCCGGCGGTCGCCGGTGCCGGTGCCGCGTATCCGGGGCCGGCAAAGGCCGCCAGAACGAGGATCGCGGGAAGCAGCAGGCGCAGGCGTGTTCTTGTCATCGACGGGGCGGCCGGCGGGGCGCCGTTGCAGGCTTGACGGCTAGTTTAATGCCTCGCTGCGCGAGCCGTTGCGCTTGCATTGAATACTCTCGCAAGGGCGCAACGACGCACCGAAGAAAGAAAACCCTCGCCAAGGCGCAAAGACCGCCGGGAACAACTGACCTTGTCCTCCGGTAGGAGCGGGCCATGCCCGCGATTGGTTGGCCGGGATGCCGGATCTGGTCCGGAATGACGGAGCCGTAGGAGCGGCTTCAGCCGCGATCCGTTCTGGGTGCCAAACCGAATCGCGGCTCAATCCGCTCCTACATAAGATCTTGATCTTCGGCGGCACGGCCATCCGCGGCGGGGACTGCCGCTCCCACAGAAATCGGAGATCCTTTGCGTCGTCGCGGCGTGGCGGTGCTCCTGGAATCGATCCCGATATCGGAGGGGTTAGACCTTCTCTTTGATTCGGGCCGACTTGCCGCTGCGTTCGCGCAGGTAATAGAGCTTGGCGCGGTTCACATCGCCCTTGCGCTTGACCTTGACGCTGCCGATCTGGGGGCTGTGCGTGACGAACACCCGCTCCACGCCCTCGCCGTGCGATACCTTGCGCACGGTGAAGGAGCTGCCGACGCCGCGGTTGCGCTTGGCGATCACCACGCCTTCGAAGGCCTGCAGGCGTTCGCGCCCGCCTTCGGTGACCTTGACCTGCACCACGACCGTGTCGCCCGGGGCGAAATCGGGGATGTCCGTGCGTAGCTGCTCGCGTTCCAGTTCTTCGATCACCTGACTCATGGTTCTGCTCCGTCTCAGGCCGAGTCGTCGGCCAACAAATCCGTGCGGCGCGTTTGCGTGCGCCTCCGTGCCTCGGCCATCCGCCAGCGGCTGATGGCCTCATGATCGCCCGAAATCAACACTTCGGGCACCCGGCGGCCCTCGATTTCCTCGGGCCGCGTGTAGTGCGGGCAATCCAGAATCCCCGTGGCGAAGGAATCTTCCGCCGCCGAATTCTCGTCGCCCAGTACACCCGGGATGAGGCGTATCGCCGCATCCAGGACCACAATTGCCGCCGGCTCGCCGCCGGACAGCACATAATCGCCGATCGACAGCTCTTCGTCCACGCACGCCTCGACGAAGCGCTCGTCGACCCCTTCGTAGCGGCCGCACACGACGACCGCGCCGCTCGCGGCAAGTTCGCGGGCGCGGCGGTCGTCGAACCTCGCGCCCTGCGGGCTCAGGTAGATCACCGGCGCCGCGTCGGCCCGTGCCGCTTTCGCCGCCCGAACCGCTGCCGCCAGCGGCTCGAACTTCATTACCATCCCCGGCCCGCCGCCGTACGGACGATCGTCCACCGTGCGGTGCCGGTCGGTCGTGTAGGCGCGCGGATCCCAGGTTTCCACCTGCGCGCTGCCCGCCTCCAGGGCGCGTCCGACCACGCCGTAATCCAGCGCCGAGGTGACCATTTCCGGGAAAATGCTCACCACGTCGAAACGCGGCACCGGTTGGCTCATTGCGTCAATCCTCTGGGTGCCAGTCGACCCGCACCCAGCCTTCGTCCTCGTTCACCTCGATCACGGTGCGCCCCGGCGCCCAGGGAATCAGGCGCTCGCGCTTGCCGTCTTTCACCACCATCACGTCGTGCGCCCCGGTGTCGATGTGGCCGCTGATGCGCCCCAGGGCAACGTCGTCACGGTTCTTCACTGCCAGGCCCACCAGGTCCGTCCAGTAGTGACCCTCACCGTCGGGAAGCTCGCTGCGCGGCACCGCGATCTCGGTCCCGATCAGCGCCAGCGCCCGATCCCGGTCCTCGATCCCTTCGAGGTGGGCTACCACGCCGCGCCCGTGGGCGCGGCCTTCGATCAACGCAAGTTCGCGGCGGTCCCCGTCCTTGCCGAGCCACCACCGCGGATATTCCAGGATGCCTACGCGCGGTTCGGTGTGGGAATAGATCCGCAACCAGCCGCGAACCCCGTAGACACCGGCTATTCTGCCCAGCACCACCCAGGTGCCCTGTGCGGGTGCCGTCATGCCGGGCCCGGTCAGGCCGTGGTTTCGGCCTCCGCCTCCGGCTTCGCCTCCGCTGCCGGCGCCTTTTCGGCCTCGGCGGCGGCTTCCTTGATCAGTGCGGCCACGCGGTTCGACGGCTGTGCCCCGCGCCCGACCCAATAGGCCGCGCGCTCGTTGTCCAGCACCAGGCGCTTTTCCTGCCCCGTCGCAATCGGATTGTAGTAGCCCAGGCGCTCGATGAAGCGGCCGTCGCGGGCATTGCGGCTGTCCGTTACCACCACGTGGTAGAAGGGGCGCTTCTTGGCGCCGCCGCGTGAGAGTCGAATTGTGACCATATGCGCCGTACTCCGCGCTTGTCCGTTGGCTGAAAGACCGGCCATTATATGAAAAAAGGGCTGCGCTTGTCACCCATGGCAGTGGCTTGCCGGGCGGATCGCCCCGGCCGGGATGGGATTCTCGCAACGACGCTACGCCGCAACGAGGGAAGAGAGAGCTCTCGCCAAGGCGCCAAGACCGCCAAGGCAAGAATGGAATGCTCTGCAACTTGCCGGGACATCGAGGAGTGGCGGTGCGCCCTTCGCGGCGGGGACCGCCATTCCTGTCCTCCCTGTTCGCCCGTTGCGGGCTGCGCTTCTCGGAGCGGCGAACGGCACACCCGGGAAGTGCAGGAGCGGGCCATGCCCGCGATTTGTTGGACTGGATACCGACCTTCAACGGTATGACGAAGGGTTGTGCCGGCGGAGGTCTTCGCGGTCGGGGCGTCCGCTCCCATCGGTGCCGGACCAAGCCTTTGCGCTGGAGGTTGATCGCGGCTGAAGCCGCTCCTACCGGAGCCTCTATCTCTGCGCCTTTGCGCCTTTGCGAGGAATCCTTCTTTTCTTTTCGCCTTGGCGAGAGATTCTTCTTTTCGTTGTGTCGTTGCGTGAGTTCCCTCTTCTCGGTGGGAGCGGGCCATGCCCGCGATTCCCTGGACTGGATTCCGGATCGAGTCCGGAATGACGGGGTTGTAGGAGCGGACGTCCCGGCCGCGAATGGCCTCCGGTGGCGCCGCTTATCGCGACGGGGACCGTCGCTCCCACATAAATCGGCGATCCTTTGCGTCTTGGCGCCTTTGCGAGAGCTATCTCTTCCCTCGTTGCGGCGCTGCGGCGTCGCGAGAGATTTCAGAATCCAGGCGGAAGTCGGCCGCCGCCGAGGGCGCCCATCATCTTCGCCATGCCGCCCTTCCTGAATTTCTTCATCATCTTCTGGGCCTGCTGGAACTGGCGCATGAGCTGGTTGACGTCCTGCACCTCGGTACCGGAGCCCCTGGCGATACGCCGCCGGCGCGAGCCGTCGAGCAGCGCCGGGTGGCGGCGCTCCTTCGGCGTCATGGAATTGACGATCGCGATCTGGCGGCGCAGCGCCTTGTCGTCGAAGCCGGCCGCGGCGCCGGCCGGCACCCGGTTTCCACCCGGCAGCTTGTCGAGCAAGCTCTGCACGCCGCCCATCTCGAGCATCTGCTCGATCTGGCCGCGGAAGTCCTCGAGGTCGAAGCCCTTGCCCTTGCGCAGCTTGCCGGCGAGCTTCTCGGCCCTGGCCTGATCGATCTTGCGCGTGGCGCTTTCCACCAGCCCGACCACGTCACCCTTGCCCAGGATGCGCCCTGCCATGCGCTGGGGATCGAAGGCTTCCAGCGCGTCATTGCGCTCGCCGGTGCCGATGAACTTGATCGGGCGGCCGGTGACCTCGGCCACCGAAAGTGCCGCGCCGCCGCGTGCATCGCCGTCGGCCTTGGTGAGGATCACCCCCGTCAGGGCGAGCGTCTCATTGAAGGCGGCGGCAGCCCGCACCGCGTCCTGGCCGGTCATGGCGTCGGCGACGAAGAGCGTCTCGGCAGGCTTCAGCGCCTCGGAGAGCGCGCGCACCTCCTCCATCAATTCGCCGTCGACGTGCAGGCGGCCCGCCGTGTCCACGATCAGCACGTCCGTGAGCTGGCGCCGCGCGCGTTCCAGCGCGCGCTTCGCGATGGCGAGCGGCGCGTCGCCGTCGGCGGGTTCAAAGGGGACGTCGACCTGCGCGGCCAGCGTCTGGAGCTGCTCGATCGCCGCGGGCCGGCGCAAGTCGGTGGAGGTCACCAGCACGCGCTTGCGTTCCCCCTTGAGGTGCGCGGCAAGTTTCGCCACCGTCGTGGTCTTGCCCGCGCCCTGCAGGCCGGCCAGCAGGATCACCGCCGGCGGGCGGACGCGCAGGTTGAGGCGCGCGTCCCCGGCGGCCAGCAGGTCCGCCAGTTCGTCGTGAACGATCTTGACGAAGGCCTGCCCGGGCGAGACGCTCTTCGCCACCTCGGCGCCGAGGGCACGCGTCTTTACTGCCTCGAGAAAGCGCTGGATGACGGGCAACGCGACGTCGGCCTCGAGCAGGGCCACGCGGATCTCGCGCAGCGTCTCGGCGACGTTCTCCTCGGTGATGCGCCCGCGCCCGCCGAGGCGGCCGAGCGTGGTGGAGAGGCGTTCACCGAGTTGTCCGAACAGGGCCATCGCTCGGATCAGGCCGCGGCCGCGATGCCGCGCTCCGACTTCACAGCATTGTTTTCGTCGAGGATCAGGACGCGGGGCTTGAATTTCTCGGCCGCGGCGGCGTCCATGGACGCATAGGCGGCGATGATCACGCGGTCGCCCGCGCGCATGTGGTGTGCGGCCGCGCCATTGGCGCAGATCTCGCGCGAGCCCGCCGGCGCCTCGATGGCATAGGTCACCAGGCGCTCGCCGTTGGTGACATTGTAGATATGGATCTGCTCGTATTCGAGTATCCCGGCGCGCGCGAGCAGCTCCGCGTCGATCGCGCACGAGCCCTCGTATTCCAGGTCGGCCGCCGTGATCGCGGCCTGATGAAGCTTGGCCTTGAGCAAAGTCAGATGCAAAACGTTCTCCATGACGACGCCCCGGGGCAGCCTCCCCGGGTAGGCGCGTTTCTTCAGTCGAGCCGTATATTATCTATCAGCCGGGCCTTGCCTAGCCAGCCCGCCCCCAGGATGACCCGGGGCTCGCCGGGGCGCGGCCCGCCGAGGGTGGCCGCATCGCGCACCTCGAAATACTCGGGCCGGAAGCCCGCCGCGGCCAGCGCCTCCAATCCCTGCGCTTCCGCCTCCGCGGCCGGCGCGCCACCGAGCACCGCCTCGCGTGCTGCCACCAGCGCCCGGTGCAGCGCCGGCGCCTGGTTCCGCTCCTCCGCCGTGAGGTACTGGTTCCGCGACGACAGCGCCAGGCCGTCAGCCTCGCGCACGGTGGGCACGCCGACGATCCGGGTATCGATGAACAGGTCCTCGGCGAGGCGGCGTATGACCGCCAGCTGCTGGTAGTCTTTTTCGCCGAACAGCGCGTATTCGGGACGCACGATGTCGAACAACCGGGCCACCACGCTCGCCACCCCGGTGAAATGGCCGGGGCGGCTGGCTCCGCAGAGGATGCCGGCCAGGTCGGCCGGGGCCTGCACCATCACCGCGTTGTCGAGACCGTTCGGATACATCGCTTCCGCGTTGGGTGCGAACACCGCGTCGGCGTCGTGCTCGCCGGCGAGCGCGCGGTCCTGCTCCAGCGTACGCGGGTAGGCGGCGTAATCCTCCCCGGGACCGAA
>JBJKSR010000021.1:0-18024 GCA_046703965.1 Gammaproteobacteria bacterium
CGTCCGGCCTGGTCGGCGAGGTCGGTCACGGCCTGGCGGACGATATCCACGGCGGCCAGCTCGTCCGCGGCTTCCGGCTGGAACAGGGCAAGCAGCGAGTGCATGGCCGCGGCCCACTCCGCCAGCAGCCGGGGCTCGGCGAGCGACTCGCGCCACGCGGCCAGCCTGGTGACGAAGGCGCAGAGGGGCCCGAGCGGGCGGGCCGTCCGGCCCTCGAACTCGCCCCACGGGGCGATACCGCCCCAGGTCGCGTCTTCACCCGGGGCGAGCGCGTAGCCTGCGAGCAGGCGGTCGAGGCCGAAACGCCAGGTAAATCCTTCCTCGCCGGGCAGACCGAGCGCCTCGCGATGGGCGCCGTCGAGGCCCCAGCGCACGCCGGCGGCCTCCACCCAGCGGCGCAGGTCGCCGAGGGATTGCGCGTCGAGGCCGTAGGCGCGGGCGACGGCCGGCAGCTCCAGCAGACCGACCAGAGACGCGCAGCCGCGACTCGGGCAGGTCGAGCAGTGCGAGCACGGCCTCGGGGATCGGGTGCTCCTCGCGGACGCTGCGGTCGGCGAGGCTCCAGGGAATGCGGCGCTGCTCCGGCGCCGCACCGAAGACCGCGCCGATGTGGTCGGCGTAGTCGACGATGTTCGGCGCCATCACCAGGATGTCCTCCGGGCCCAGGCCCGGGTCCGCCTCGAAGCGCGCGAGCACGCTGTCGTGCAGCACCTCGACCTCGCGCTGGCGGCTGTGGCACACGTGCACCTGCACCGACTCGTCGCCTTCCTCCGTCGCCTGTTTCACGGGTGTCTCGACCAGGTCGAGGATGTCACCCTGCAGGCGGGCGAGCAGGCCGGTACCGGGCGAGTGTTCGAAGTGATCATGCGACTCCGAGTCGCCGGGCAGGTCATGCAGCAGCTCGATGAAGTCGCGCGTCTGCATGCCCAGGGCGCTCAGGAGCGGATGCCCGGTGGTAGCGTACTCCGCGCGCTCGGGGCGCAGGAGTTCCCAGCGCCTCAGCCGCGCCTCGGGCTCGACATCGCCCCAGTAGGCCCGGGAGGGATTGGGGACGAACAGGAATACGTCGCGGGCCTGCGCCAGCGCGGCAAGCAGTTGCAGATAGGCCGGCGCGAGGGCGGAGATGCCGAATACCGAAACCCGCGGGGGCAGGTCGTTTCCCGGCGCGAGATCGTGCACGTGGCGGGCGAAGTCTGCAAACAGGCGCGGCGGGTTGGGCGTCGCGCCCGCCGCCACCCGGCGCCACAAATCGGCCTGCCAGTCCGCGTCGTTGGAAGCCTTGCCCGCTTCCCAGTCGCGGATCCACTGCGGGCGGTATATCTGGTACTGCTCGAAGACGGTCGAGAGCGCCTCGGCCAGTTCGAACGGCGTCAACTCGTCACCACCGTCCAGGTAGCGGACGACGTCCGGCGCTTTGCGCGCGCCCGGGTCCGCCAGGGCCGCGTACAGGCGCCACACCAGGGGCCCACGCTCCAGCGGAGAATCGTGCGGAAGCCCCGGATCGCGGGCACGAAGCATGCGCCAGATGAAGCTGCCCGGCTGCTGGAAGTCGAGGTTGGCGGCAATGCCCCGCCGGGCGGCCAGTGCCCGCTTGAGCCACTCGTCCATTCCGGCGTGGCCCACCACGACGGTCTCGGGCGCCAGAGTCCCGCTTTCCGCGGGCTCGTCCAGCACCGCCGCCAGCACATCCGCCAGGCGTTCGATCCGGTTACTGAAGTGGACGTGCAGCACGGCGCGGGCAGCCATTTCTTCTCATGCCGCCATCTTATCCGGGTCGGACGCCGGAACGCGTCGCGGGCGTTGGCCGCACCCTTCGGCTCCCCCTTCCTCGCCACGCGAGCAAGGGGAAGCGACATTTCCTTTTCCTTCTTGGCGTGCTTTGCGCCTTTGCGAGAACCTCTTCTTCCGTGGCGCCCGTGCTAGATGCGAACCCGGAGGCCGAGCACCACCGTTTGTTCCGACGGTATGTGGTAATACACGGTGGGGTTCATGGCGTTGCGGGCCATGAACGCGAAGAGCCGGTCGCGCCACCCCACCATGCCACCTTCCTTGCGGCTGGGGATCAGCGACTGGCTGCCGATGTAGTAAGTCACCTCGTCGAGATTCACATTGAGGCCGTGCTCCTTGTCCGCGGCCAGCTCCGAAGGCACGTTGACGCCCTGCATGTAGCCGTAGTGGAGGATCATGCGCGAGAAGCCCAGGCCGTATTCCTTGACCTCGATTCGCTTGTCGAGCGCGACGCGGGCCACGTCCTCGATCAGGACCGTGAGCACGATCACCTGCTCCTGCAGCGCCTTGTTGCGGCGCACGTGGTGGCGCAGCGCCGGCGGGCAATCCTCGACCCGGCCGGTCATGAACACGGCGGTACCGGGCACGCGCGCGACCGGGTTTTTCTCCAGTTCGCCGATCAGCGTCTCCAGCGGTTCGGAGGTGGAGGCCGCCTGCGCCTCGAGGATCTCGCTGCCGCGCCGCCAGGTGGACATGACGGTGAAGAACAGCAGCCCGATCAGCAACGGGAACCAGCCGCCGTCGGGAATCTTCATGGCCGTGGAACTGAAAAACGACAGGTCCACGAACAGGATGCCGACGAGAAACGCCAGCGCCGCCGGTCGCTTCCAGCCTCCAACGTCGCGGGCTACGTTGAAAGCGAGCACGGTGGTGACGACCATGGTGCCGCTTACCGCCGCGCCGTAGGCCGCGGCCAGCCCGCTGGAGCTGCGGAACATGAGCACCACGCCGATGGTGGCGGCCATCAGCACCCAGTTCACCGCGGCGACGTAGATCTGGCCGCGCACCTCTTCCGAGGTCTGGGTGACGCGGAAGCGCGGCATCAGACCCAGATGGATGGCCTGTCGCGTCAGCGAAAACGCGCCGGTGATGGCCGCCTGCGAGGCAATGATCGTGGCGGCGGTCGCCAGCACCACCAGCGGGTACAGCAGCCAGTGCGGAGCCAGGTGGTAAAACGGCTGCACGGTGCCCTGCGGGCTGCGCAGCAGCAACGCCCCCTGGCCGAAGTAGTTGAGCAGCAGCGCCGGCAGCACGAACCCGAACCACATCCAGCGGATCGGCCAGCGCCCGAAGTGCCCCAGGTCCGCGTACAGCGCCTCGCCGCCGGTGGTCACCAGGAATACCGCGTATAGCACCAGAAAGCCGACCCAACCGTCGCGCAGCATGAAGTCGATGGCGTAGTAAGGGCTCAGCGCCTCCAGTACCCTCGGCGTCTGGATGATCGAGGCGACGCCGAGGGCGGCGATCACCAGGAACCACAGCGTCATGATCGGGCCGAAGACAGCGCCGACCCGGGCCGTTCCCTTGTACTGGAAGGCAAAAAGCAGGATCAGGATGACGATGGTGGCAGGCACCACGTAGGGCGTGAACAGGGGCGTCGCAACCTTGAGTCCTTCCACCGCGCTGAGGATGGAGATGGCGGGCGTAATGATCACGCCGCCATAGAGCAGCGCCGCGCCGAGAAGTCCGAACAGGATGAGCAGGTGGCGTCTGCGGCGGTCCAGCCCCCGCCAGGGCCGGAGCAGGGCGATCAGCGCGAAGATGCCGCCTTCGCCGCGGTTGTTGGCCCGCAGGACGAAGGTCATGTACTTGAGCGAAATGACAATGACCAGCGTCCAGAAAATGAGCGACAGAACGCCGAGAACGTTGGGAACGGCCACTGCGACCGGCGTCGCACCGGTAAAGGCCTGGCGCAGGGCGTAGATGGGGCTGGTGCCGATATCGCCGTAGACGACGCCCAGCACCGCCAGCGCGACGGCGAGCTTCGGCCCGGAGTGCGCTTCTTCCGTGTGGCTCGGCTGGAACCGGAAATGGCGGCGTTGCTGGGCTTCTTCGCGCGGACCCGGCAAGGCAGGCCTCCCGCTGGGGTGGCCTCCAGTGTATCGCGGCCTACCTTGGGGGCCGTTGCGCCCGGGGCGGGACGGCGCGACAATGGACAGACCTAGTTGCGGAGGTTTTCCTCATGCGCAAGCAGTTTCCCGCCGCCCTCGCGGCCCTTTCCCTGTTGCTGGCCGTGCCGCTGGCCCATGCGGCCGGTATGGCCCCGCCGGCCAACCCCACGCTGCAGCAGGTCGTCAACGGCTCCTGGCGAACGCCGGCCTACGTCAAGCGCGACAAGTACCGGCATCCGTTGAAGGTGCTGGAGTTCTTCGGCCTGAAACCGGACATGACGGTCGTCGAACTCGAACCCGCCGGCGGCTGGTGGACCGAGATGCTCGCGCCCTACCTCAAGGGCCGCGGCCATCTCGTCGAGGCCATCCCTCCGGCTTCGAGCACCGGGTTCATGATGCGCATGCGGTCGCACTTCATGCACAAGATCAAGGCGAATCCCGAAATCTACGGCGACATCAAGACGGTGCCGTTCGCCCCCCCGAAGGTGGTCGACCTGGGGCCGGACAACAGCGCCGACATGGTGCTCACGTTCCGCAACCTGCACGACTGGGAAATAAGTGGCGGGATCAAGCAGGTCTTCCAGGCCGCCTACAAGGTGCTGAAGCCGGGCGGGGTCTTCGGCGTGGTCTCGCACCGGGCGCTGCCCTTCGCCAATCCCGAGAAGAGCGCGCACAAGCTGCACCGCCTGCCGGAGGACTTCGTCATCCAACTCGGCCTAGACACCGGTTTCCGCCTGGCGGCGGTGTCCGAGGTCAATGCCAATCCCAAGGACCCGCTGACCATAAACGTACATCGGCTGCCACCTGATCTGGCCTGGGGCGACACCGCGGCCCAGAAGAAGAAATACGAGAAGATCGGCGAAAGCGACCGGATGACTCTCAAGTTCGTCAAGCCCGCGCCCGCGACCGGCATGGGCGGCGGGTAGGAAACTCGCGATGCCGCGCCCCGGACCCCTGATGCTGGGCATCGCCCTCGCGGCGGGGGGGCTGCTTTCGGCGGCCCCGCTTGCCGCGGCGGGCGATTCCGGCATTCCGGTCTATACGTGGACCGACGCCAACGGGGTCAAGCACTTCAGCGACGTGCCTCGCCACCAGGGATCGGCGAAGAAGATCGTATTGCCGACCCCGGCGCCTCCGGACCAGACGGCGATCGCCGCCTTGCAGGCCTGGCTCCAGCAACTGCACCGCCAGACGCAGGCCGACCTCGCCGAGCAGGCGGCCCGGCGGCAGGCGGAACGCAGACGAGAGGCCGAGGAGACATCCGTCACGCAATCCCAGGCCCTGCCGCAGCAGCCAGTGCAATACCTGCCGATCTTCTTTCCACCGCGCCGCTACCACCGGTGGCGGCACCACCGCGTCGGCCCCCAAGTCAAGCTGCCCTCGGCGAAATTCCCCGCGAACGCACTGCCCAGTTCCTTCCCGGAAGAACCGTCATTCTGGCCTCCGGGGCGCTGAGCCCACGTTCCCCTCCGACGCCGGAACCGGTCATGGCGCCCGACCCACTGCAACACGAATACGCCTGGTTGGCGGCCGATTACGAGCGGCGCTGGCGGCAATACCTCGAGTATACGACGCAGCGCACGCTGCAAGCGCTCGAACCGCAAGCGGGCGAGCGTATCCTCGACGCCGGCTGCGGCACGGGGTTTGCCCTGACCCGATTGCTCGCCCGGCACGATACGTTCGAGCTTACCGGCCTCGACGCCAGCCCGGATATGCTGGAGCAGGCCCGCACCCGGCTGCCCGCCGCAGTGCAACTGATCCGGGGCGACCTTACGGAGATGCCGTTCGCTACCGAACGCTTCGATGCGGTCATCACGATGAACGCATTGCATTTTCTCGACGACCCGGCGCAAGCCGTTGACGAACTGAAGCGCGTGATCAAGCCCGGCGGGCGGCTGGTCATCACCGACTGGTGCCGGGATTTTTTCACGACGTTCATATGCGAGCATTGGCTGCGGCTCCGCAAGCGGCCGCTGGGGCGCGTGCTCGGAGCCGGGGAACTGGCCGCGTATGTCCGGGAGGCCGGCCTGCGCGTCGACGCCGTGAACCGCTTCAGGGTGCCCCCGGCCTGGGGCCTGATGACCCTCCGGGCTTACCGGCCCGACTGAACAGGACCGAACGTGCCCGGGAACAAGGTCGTTGCCTACCTGCACCGCAACCGCTGGCGCCTGCTGGTGGCGGCCGTGATCGTGGTCGCGATCGCCCTGTTTTACGCGCTGGGGCTCGACCGCTACATCACGCTTTCCGGGCTGCACCGCCAGGAAGCCCTGATCCGGCACATGTATGCCCGGCATCCGGCATTGTGGATACTGACCTACTTCGCCGTCTACGTGGCCATCACGGGCCTGTCCCTGCCGCTTTCGGTGCCGATCACGCTCCTGGCGGGACCGGTATTCGGACTCGTGTGGGGCAGCGTGATCGTGACCATCGCGGCCACGCTCGGGGCAACGGTTGCGTTCTGGGCAGCCCGCTACCTGTTCCGGGATTGGGCTCAGTCGCATTTTGCCCGACCGTTCGCGGCGATCGACCGCGGCATCGAGCACGATGGGGTGTTCTACCTCTTCCTGCTTCGGCTGATCCCGGCCTTCCCGTTCTTCGCCATCAACATCGCCATGGGCCTCACGACGATGCGGACCTGGGTCTATTTCCTGGTCAGCCTGGTCGGCATGATCCCCGGCACGGTGCTGTATGTGAACGCCGGCGTGCAACTCGGCAAGATCCGCTCCCTGCACGGCCTGCTTTCGCCCACGCTCATCGCCTCGCTGGTCGCCATCGGCGTGTTCCCGCTCCTGGTAAAGAAGACGCTGGACATCTGGCGCCGGCGCCGCGGCCGGAGGGAGTCCCCGGCCCGGCGTTAAACTGGAGTCCTTCCTTCGGGCAGACGTTCCCATCGACACGCTGATCCTGATCGTCTCGCTCGCGGTGATCCTCGCCGGAAGCCTGGCATTCACCAATGCACTGGAGCACTTCGGCGAGAGCCTGGGCCTGTCCACGGGCGTGACCGGATCGGTATTCGCCGCGATCGGCACCGCCCTGCCGGAGACCGCCGTCCCCATCGTGGCGTTCGCCACGGGACACGGCAGCACCACCCACAACGACATTGGCATCGGCGCCATTCTCGGCGCGCCGCTGATGCTGGCGACCCTGGCATTCTTCCTGATGGGACTGATGGCGCTTTTCCGCCGCGGCGCCCGCGCGGCGATCACCCCGGAACCGACCGGCATGCAGCGCGACGTACGCTTCTTCCTCGCCGCCTTCATCATTGCCGTCGTGGTGCCGTACGTGCCGCACCATGCGATCTGGATACGCTGCCTGTTCGCAGTGGTGCTCGTCGGCATCTACGCCGCCTACCTGTGGCGGACCGTCCGCGTCTCCAGCAGGCTGGTCGAGGCTGGCCACGGCACCGAGAGCGGGGCACCGCTCCATGCGGCGCGGATCGGACTGCCCGACAACGTCCTGGTGCAGTCGCTGCAACTGCTCGCGGGAGTGGTATTCATCGTCGCCGGCGCCCGCGGATTCGTAAAGGGCATCACGGGGATATCCGAGGCACTCGAGTTGAGTCCGCTGTTCCTTTCACTTGCCATCGTACCCTTCGCCACCGAACTGCCTGAAAAGCTGAACAGCCTGATCTGGGTCGCCAAACGCCGGGACACGCTGGCTGTCGGCAACGTCAGCGGCGCGATGGTGTTTCAGTCCTCGCTCCTGCCGGCCATCGGCATCCTCGCCACGCCGTGGACGGCCACCTTCGACGTGCGCCTGGCGATGGGCATCACGCTGCTCGCCGGCGCCTGGCTGCTCGTGCTGTCTCGCCTCCGCCGGCTCCCGGCGCTTGCGCTGATGGTTAACGGCCTCGCCTACGCCGCCTACTTCGTCATCCTCCTCCGCCACGGCTGACGTCGGAAGTCGGGATGGTTCTCGCAACGCCGCAGCGGCGCCACGACGAGGGGACTCTCGCAGAGACGCAAAGGCCGCAAAGGAAAAGCCGGGAAGAGATGCCGGGTAGTCACTTGACGGACTTCTTGTCGAGATCCGGTATCGCGCTTGCATGCTTCGCCAAAGATTCCAATGTGGATTCTACCGGGACCTTTCCTTAGCCACCGATAATTCCGCCTTACTCGCGGCGCCAACCAGGAGGAAAATAGTATCTTCCATCCTCTGCGATCTTGGCGCCTCTGCGAGAGTTCTTTCTTATTTATCTCTTCTTTGCGTCTTGGCGTCTTTGCGAGAGTTATATCTTCCTTCGTTGCGACCTGGCGGCGTTGCGAGAGATGTTCCCCGATGCTTCGGCTTGTGCCGCTCGGCCCGGCTGTGCTAAAAAGCGCGCAGGGGGTTGCCATGTCATCCACTAGAACCGACCGTCTCTTCACGAAACTGCTCGTGGCCGTATTGTTCGTCGGCTGCGGGCTCATCAGCCTGATCGTACCCATTTACAACCGCGGCCATCCGATGCTGTTCGGCATCCCGTTCTTCTACTGGTTCCAGTTCGTCTGGATCATCGTGACCGGACTGGCTACCGCCACGGCCTACTGGCTCGAAGTGTGATGTTCTCCTCCGCCGCCACCGCCGTCTTCCTCGGCCTGTTCGTTGTCGTCACGGTGCTCGGCTTCATCGCAGCGCGCTGGCGGCGCGGCCCTCTCGACAAGCTCGAGGAATGGGGCCTCGCCGGCCGGCGCTTCGGCACCGTCGTCACCTGGTTCCTGCTCGGCGGAGACCTGTATACCGCGTACACCTTCGTCGCCGTGCCGGCGCTGGTGTACGGCAAGGGCGCGATCGGCTTCTTCGCCGTACCCTACACCCTACTCATCTTCCCGCTGGTGTACGTGGTCTTCACGCGCCTGTGGTCGGTCGCCCATCGCCACGGCTATATCACGGCGGCGGATTTCGTACGCGGGCGCTTCGGTTCGAACTGGCTGGCGGCGCTCGTTGCGGTCACCGGCATCCTGGCCACGATGCCTTACATCGCATTGCAGCTGGTGGGGATCGAGGTCGTCGTCGCCGCGCTGGGCTTCCCCACCCACGGCTGGATCGGCGACATGCCGCTCATCATCGCCTTCGTGGTGCTCGCCGCCTATACCTACACCAGCGGCCTGCGCGCCCCGGCGATGATCGCCGTGGTCAAGGACACTCTCATCTACGTCACCGTGATCGCCGCCGTGGTGATCATTCCGCTGCATATGGGGGGCTTCGGCAACATCTTCGACAAGATCCCGCAGAAGATGCTCTACCTCGCCGGCCCCAGTCACGGCAGCCTGGGTCCGATGGCCGCCTATGCCACGCTGGCACTCGGCTCGGCGCTCGCGCTGTTCCTGTATCCGCACGCGGTAACGGGCCTGCTTTCGGCGAACAGCCGCAGCACCATCAAGCGCAACATGGCACTGCTGCCGATGTATTCGCTGGCCCTGGCCCTGATCGCCGGGCTCGGCTTCATGGCCTACGCCGCGCACCTCGAGAGCATGCCGGCCTACGCCGGGCATTTCCACCAGTTCGGAGCCCAGTTCGCCGTCCCGGCGCTGTTCATGGACAACTTCCCCGGGTGGTTCGTCGGCTTCGCCTTTGCTGCCGTCGCCATCGGCGCACTGGTACCGTCGGCCATCATGTCGATCGCCGCGGCCAACCTGTTCACCCGCAACCTGTGGCCGCAGCTCATGCGCCGCGAACTCGGCGACGCCGAGGAGGCGAAGGTTGCCAAAGTGGTCTCGCTGGTCGTGAAAATCGGCGCACTGGCCTTCATCATATTCCTGCCCGACACCTACGCCATCCAGTTCCAGCTGCTGGGCGGCATCTGGATCATCCAGACCCTGCCGAGCGTGGTGCTCGGCCTCTATGGACGCTGGTTCCACGGCCGGGCGCTCATCGCCGGCTGGGTCGCGGGCATGGCCGTCGGCACCTGGATGGCCGCAACCCAAGGCTTTCACAGCGCGATCTACCCGCTGCCGCTCGGCAGCCTGAGCGTGCCCGGTTACGCCGCCTTCTATTCCGTGATCGCCAATCTCGCCGTCGCGGTCGTCGCCACCTGGCTCCTCGACCGCTTCAACGTCGCCCGCGGCCACGACGAAACACAGACCGCCGATTACACCTTCGAAACCGGGACTGTGCCGGCGCCCGAGGCGTAACGCCAACAGGGCCGCAATCCCCGCAAACGATTCTGTGCCGCCTGCACCGACGCGTATTGTCGTGCGGGTGCCTTGCCTCGTTCCCGTCATCTGGTCCTACGCATCGGCAGTGCGGCGATTCGCTGCTATAGTGCAAAGGAGTCCGAAACGAGCCCGTGAGAATCGCAAAAGACACCTGGTTGGATCAGCGGCCACGGGAAATCGCGGAGTCGATGAATGCAGGAAGCCGACGACGAAAGCATCTACAACCTGTGGGACGAACTGAGCCACTTCGATGCGGCGCAGGCCGACAAGGCGCTGGAGCATTTCCTCGGGCGACTTTGCCGCTGGACCAACGCCGGGGATGCCTTCTGGATCGGGGCCGTACGGATCCAGGGCGGCGCCCATGCAAGGACCGATCCGATGCGGGGCTGGCGGGCCCGCGCCATAAGCAGGCTGAACTCGACCGCCGACAAGAGCCGCGAGAAGATGGGCATGCGCATCGTCAACGGCGCCGACCCCGGTGAGACCTCAGTGGCGCTGGTCGCGCAAGCGGGCCGCTTCCGCGTCTACTCCCTGGAAGACGGCAAACTGGTCGATCCCGCCGCGTTCAAGCGGACCGGGCATTACCAGCGCATTTACCGCGAACGGGGAATATCCGACCGCCTGTGGGCCGTCTTCCCCGTAAACGCCGATACGGAAGCGTACTACTGCATCGACAAATACGGCGAACGCCGACATTTCACCCCGCATGACCGGCAGCTCGTCGCCAGGGCCACGCGCGGCATCAAATGGTTTCATCGCCAGGTCCTGCTCAGCCACGGTCTGGGAATCAGCGCGAAGGCTCTGAATCCGACGGAACGGCGCGTGCTGAATGCATTGCTGACCGCAAGGACCGAAAAGCAGATCGCGGCGGACCTGGGCATGACGGCCGGCACGACGCATCAGTACGCCACGGCCATTTACCGCAAGTTCAGCGTGCGGGGCCGAGCCGGACTGATGGCGCTGTGGCTCTCCGGAGACCTCTGAACGCACCGCCCCGGCCGGAGCTTTCCACCTACTCATTAGTAACTGTTTTTATTCGCACAGGCTTATTACATTGCATGTAACAGGGAGGGAGGGGAATGCGTCCGCGGTGGCGGGGAAGGAGACGACGCACAGGGATTGGCGAGTGCGCAGGATGCGCGTTGAACAACTCGATCCGACCGGCACCAGGGCATGACGCCCTATCCGCCGGACCTTGTGTTCAGCGGCTGGTGACCCCGGATCAAAATCACAAACCGTGGCCGATACGCTAAAAACACGAGCCACCTCGGAGAGACCTCCCGGCGCCGCTTGGCGCCGGGGGCTTTTTTTGCCGGCTTCGTGCCTATCCCCTCGATTCCGTACCGGGACCCCATGCATCCTTCACGGCGACGGCCCCCACGTCCAGTACAGGCCGAGATAGCCGATCGCGTGGCTTTCCCCGGCAACCGTGTGCCCCAGGTCGAACAGCAACTGGCAACGGCAGAATCCGATACCGTAGTAGCCGCCGAAGGTTGCGAAGGTTGATCCGGCCCCGTCTTCCATATCCGCCTGCTGGGCAAACATCTCCGCGCCCAGCGTCAGCTTCGAGCTGACCGGGTGCTGCACGAGCACGCCGCCAAAACCGTAGTCGCGCGCGCCGGGGGCATGGTTGATCACGTAGCCGCCGCCTCCCGTGACGGTCCAGGGCCCGAAACTCTTGGCCGCCCATACCGGGATGCGGTACCAGACCTGGCCGTTGCCGGTGCCGCGGGCCGCATTGCCGGTCGGGACCTCGATGAACGGGAACGTGCCGATCGCCGGCGTCGTCGCGGTCTCGTGCACGAACTGGTACATCACGCCCAGCTCCGTATCTCCCAATCCACGCCCGGCGGGCCCCACGTCCGGGTAGAACATCGTGTAGGGAATCACCACATGCAGCATGAAGTCCGGCGCGAAGCCGTAATTGAACTCGATGGCCGGCGCCTGCACCGTTTTGCCGTCCGCGGCCTTGTCGTAGGTGGAGAACAGGTAAAATTCCTTGTGCCGATAAGGGACCGGCATGGGGTCGTCGGTCAGGAACGGCGGTCCCGCCAGAGCCGGTTCCAACGCACCCGCGAGAAGCAATGCAAGGGCTCCCACGGCCAACAGTACAATGCGGGGCTTGCGCCCGGTTGCCGCAGAGCCCGTGTTGGAGCTTGAGTGGATGCCGCCTGCTGTCATCTCATCGACGTCGGGCTGAATCGGTGCATTTAAGCATCGTGAAGTAACCGCGACAAGCCCCGGCGCTTTGCGCGACGCGGCGACGAGGCAATCTGGCACGGGGCACTCCCGCCCGTCTTCCGCGTCGGCGGCAGGTGCCGCCAAGCCGTCAATGGCGATTGAAGCTGACGCTTTCCGCCATGAGGTAATCGTAAATGCTCTCGTACGCGGCGAGCACCGCCGGCTTGCCGAGCGGATCGTGCTCGAAACGGCACTGCTCGCGAATCTTCCGCCAGTCCCCGGGCGACAGCCAGTTAACCGCCTGCGGCAACACCTTCGATTCCTCGTCACTTATGTGCCCGACGTGCTTCATACAGTAATCGGCACCGAGTTCCATTATCCTTTTGCAGGACGCCCCGTCTCCCTGCTCCGCGTTAACGATATGGCCGAAAATGGCCGTTTCCTGGCGGGCGAACATCTTGTGTTCGTCCACCAGGCGGTCGCAAAGCGGTCTGGCCTGTGGCGCGTATTGGGTCAGCCGATCGAATATCAGCTCCTCGGCCGGGTGATGGATCAGCCCTGGATAGTTGTGCATATAGCCGATGGCCCTGCGCAGGAACGCATACTGCTCCGGACCGGTTTCCGGATGCAGGATGTCCACTTGCACCCGGATGAGCGTCAGCACATGCTCCATCATCCGATGTGCGGATTCCAGCGCCTGAATGATCTTGTCAGGCACGGGCGGGATTGGGGACCGTCTCGCCCCTGTCCCCGGACCGCAGATCACGCGGCCGGGGGGCGCACGTACGTCGCTTCATGAGTAGGCGGCGGACGAAAGCCGCTCGCAGCAATAATTTACAGGCGCAGCTTAGCACACTGTCGATCGACGCATGACGCCGATCCAGTGCTTTGAATTCAAAGTCTTTATTGCCCTCACCCGGCGGCCAGCCGGAGCAGGGAAGACCGGTCCCGCACGCGCACCGTCGGGCCATCGACCTCCAGGACGCCATTTCCGTCAAACGTGGCGAATGCCTCGGCAAGCGCGTCGCCGTCCAGACGGAGATAGCTGGCAATGTCCTCCCGGGACATGGGAAGTTCGAAGGCCGCGTCGGACCCGCCCGCGGCGACGGTACGCTCCCCCAGGTCGACGAAGAAGCGGGCCAGACGCCCCTCCGCGGGCTGGCCGTCGCCGAATTGATGGTTACGGAACTCCCGTCCCGCGAGGCGGAGAATCTGCTCCCGCAGGCGGCCCATGGAGCCCATGAGCGGTGCGAGGCCGGAATAGGGTAATACGCACACGTCGCTGTCCTGCAGCGCCACCGCGCTGCATCCATGCCGGCGCGAATACACCCCGTCAAAACCGATCAGTTCGCCGGCAAGGCTGAAACCGAGCACGTGTTCGTTGCCCCGCCCGTCGAACGCGTACGTCTTGAATGCCCCGACGCGCACCGCGTAGAGTGCCTCGAACCCGTCGCCAACGCGGAACAGATGATATCCCCCGCTCAGTGTCGGCGGTTGCTGGACGATATGCTCCAGGTGTTGGCTTTCAGCCGCGTCGAGGTTCCAATGCAGGCATTCGGGCTCGAGGGAGCAGACCCGACAGGCCTGGCGTCCTTGCAGGGACATATCCCTTCCTTTCTTGTCTTGTAGCATGGTGGTCCGACGCCGGCAGGGCCGTCGGCAGTGTATCAGGATCGGGCCGCCGGCATGCGGGCCATCGGAACGCTTCGGGGCCGGCGCCATTCCCCCTTGCGGCGCGCCAATCCGGCTGCCTTCCGGATAGTGTGACAAAATCGCCGGCATCGACGACACCGGCGCCCCGGAACCCCCATGACGATCCAGCCCCGGCAGCTGTTTTCATCGCGCACCGCGACGGTGCTCAGCCTGATCGGCGTAGCCGTGGGGCTCGGCAACGTCTGGCGCTTCCCCTACATGATGGGCCGCTATGGGGGCAGCGCCTTCCTGTTCGTCTACCTGGCTTTCACGGCCCTGTTCGCCATCCCGGCACTGACCGGGGAGATCGCCCTGGGGCGAGCGACGCGCAAGGGTCCTGTCGGCGCCCTCTCGGATGCACTCGGACCGCGGACGGGCCTGCCGATCGGGCTCCTGCTGCTGGTCACGATCCTGGTGGCGGACTCTTACTACGTCGTGGTCATCGCCAACGTGGCCTACAGTTTCTGGGTGGGCATCACGCACGGGTTCAGCCCGGCGGCGCAATCCGACCTCCAGGCGGGACTATCGAACGGAGCGCTTCAGTATGCGATCGCGATCGGCATACTCGTTGTCAGCCTGTACGTCATCTATAGCGGCCTCAAGAAAGGCGTCGAGCGGATCAGCACGATATTCGTGCCGTTCTTCTGGCTCTCCACGGTAGCGCTGATCGTCGGCGCCCTCTCGCTGCCGGGCGCTTTTGCAAAGATCGAAGCCTTCCTGCGTCCGGATTTCTCGGCCATGCGGCCGGTGGACTTCTTTGCCGCGATGGGCCAGTCGATCTATTCCCTGGGCCTCGGCGGCACGTTCATGGTCGTCTACGGCGGCTATATCGCCCGGGACACCAGCATCGCGAAAACGGCCGTCGGCACCGCGGCGGGCAACGCGGGCGCTTCGCTGCTCAGCGCCCTGTTCATCGTGCCCACGGCGCTGGTCTTCGGCATGAACATGACCCAGGGCCCGCGGCTGATCTTCGAAACGCTGCCGCACCTCTTCCACCGGCTGCCCTTCGGCGAGGTGCTCGGTGCCGCCTTCCTCGGCGGGCTGATCATGGTGGCCTTCCTGTCCAATGCGGCGGCGCTGGAGGTGCTTTACGCCGGCGCCGAGGACCTGCCCGGGCGTCATATTGCCGGCGGGCGGCGTCTCGCGATCATCGGCGTGCTCCTTGCGGTTCTGATCATCCCCAGCGCCTTCCATCCGTCGGTGATCGCCTACCTCGACCTGATATTCGGCTCGGGGATGCAGGCGCTGGGCTGCGCTTTCGCCGTCCTGGGACTTGCCTGGGGGCTGGGCAGGAGCGCTACACTAGATCAGTTGTTCGGCTCGCCGGGCGGGCGCTGGCGCGGCGCCTATTTCCAGTGGCTGCGCTGGGCCGTCCCGGGCATACTGCTGCTGGCGCTGGCCGGCTATGTTTACCAGGCCATCGCCTAGGCGCCAAGCTTTCAGACGAGGTGCGAATTCCATGAAGGGCTCCCGCGAAGACGGCATCCATGCGCTCAACCAGGCGTTCCGCCGCTATGAGCAGGTCAACAAGCAACAGGTGTACGGCCTGTCGGAACAGGCGGGAAACGACCCCTTCGACACGGAATACGAAATCCGGACCTGCGACATGGGCGCCTTCTTCCACGGGGGCGAATCGGGCCGCGAAGAATTCGCCCGCCAACTCGGCGAGGCGCTGGAAGGCATCGGCTTTGCGATCCTCACCGGCCACGGCATCGACCCCGCCCTGTACGAGGAGGCGGAACGACAGGTCAAGCGCTTCTTCGAAACGACCCCGGAAGCCGCGCGCAAGCCTTATATCGCCAAGCGCCAGGGCTCGGTTAACCAGGGCTACTTCCCGATCAGGGAAACCACGATCATCCACCCGGACCTGGTCGAGGGCTGGGTGTTCTGTCGGCGCGCCTTCGATATGGACGGCAAGCCCGGCTACGACGAGAAGGCTTTCTGGCCGCAACCGGGATTCGAGCCGTTCTTCCGCCGCATCTGCCAGGCGCAGGAAGGGCTCATCCTGCCGGTCATGCAGAGCATCCTGCGCTATCTCGGCTGCGACCCGCACCGGTACGACAAAAAGCTTAGGGGCACCAACTTCGGCTTCCGCCTGAACTATTACCCGCCGCTGCCCGAGGGCGATACGTCCGGGGGCGGGCGTATGCTCGGCCATGAGGACATCGATCTGTTCACCTTTCTGCCCGCCCCCCGGGTGGGCGGCCTGCAGGTACTCAACCGCCGCAACATGAAGTGGATCCGCCTGAACGCACCGCCCGGCAGCATCATCCTCAACACCGGCGACTACGCCCAGCGCATCACCAACGACCGCCTGCCGTCCACGACCCACCGGGTGAGCCGCCCGGCATCGGACCAGACCGGCGAGCCTCGCGTCAGCTTCCCCATGGCCATCTACGTCTGGGAAGAGGAAATCCTGGAAGTGCTGCCGGGACTGGGCGAGCCCAAGTACGAGCCCATCGAGGCGGTCAAGTTCCACACCCGCATCACCAGCAAGTACTACGGCGACGACTACGCCGTGGGCTGATCCCACGCCCCCGAAAAACGGGACCACAGGCGCAGCGGAAAAGCCATGGCGCCAAATATGTGCTACGTTTAAATCGGCACAACGATCATAAAGATCGCTCCCGAGGAGAGACGTGGCTGCACCCCGCTTCCTGAACGAGCTTCGCCGGCGTCATGTGTTCCGGGTGGCCATCGCCTATGTGGTTACCGCGTGGCTGCTGCTTCAGCTTGCGGCCATCGTTCTCCCCGCCTTCGACGCACCGCATTGGGTGCTCAAGGTACTGATCGGCGTCTTCGTACTGCTCTTCCCGTTGGCGATTCTATTGGCCTGGGCGTTCGAAGTCACCCCGGAGGGGGTGCGGCGCACCGAAGCGGCCGACTCCGAAGCGGCGCGCGCGGCGCAGATCCATCGCCGCGTGGGCCACACGCTCACTATCATCACCTTCGTGGTGCTTGCGGCTGCGGTCGGCGTGCTCGCCTGGCAACTGACGGCCGCCCGTTCAAACTCGGGGGCGATGGCCGCACCTCCCGCCAAATCCATCGCCGTGCTGCCGTTCGAGAATCTGTCCACGGACAAGAGCAACGCCTATTTCGCGGCCGGTATGCAGGACCTGATCCTGACCAAGCTCGCCGACATCGGCGACCTCAAGGTCATCTCGCGCACCTCGACCTTGAGCTACGGCAGCCACCCGAAGAATCTGAAAGTTGTCGGCCGGCAACTCGGCGTGGCGACGCTGCTCGAAGGCAGCGTGCAGAAGTCGGGCGCACAGGTGCTGATCAATGTGCAGTTGATCAACGCGGCGAGCGACAGCCACATCTGGGCCCAGAGCTACACCCGCACTCTGAAGAACGTCTTCGGCGTCGAGGGCGAGGTGGCCGAGCAGATCGCCCAGGCACTCAAGGCCAGGCTCTCGCCCGCGGAAACCCAGCGTCTCGTCACCGCACTCAGCGCTGACCCGGCCGCCAACGATTTGTATCTCCGCGCCGAGTACTTCACCAACCTGGGCGACATCAACTATGACACGGCGGCATGGAAGCAGGCGATTCCGCTCTACGAGCAGGCGATAGCGAAAGTCCCGGACTTTGCCCTGGCGCGGGCGCGCCTCTCCTATGTCCAGAGTCGACTCGCCTGGTTCGGCGGCAGCGGCGAGGACGTCCAGCACCTGCGGGCCGAAGCGCGCACCCAAGCCGAGCGGGCGCTTGCGCTGGCACCGGAGCTGGCCGCGGCCCATCTCGCCATTGGCTACAGCGACTACTATGGCCGAGGCGACTACGCCGGTGCGCTCACGGCCTTCGCCGCGGCGCTCAAGCTGCGCCCCAACGACGCTGCTGCGCTCGCCGCGCGCGGCTACGTACTGCGCCGCCAGGGACGGTTCGAGGCCGCCAGTGCCGCGCTTAAGCTGGCGATCGCGCACGATCCACGCAACAGCTCGCTGGCCTACGAGCTGGGCGAAACGTATATGTTGGCGAGCCGCTACCCCGAGGCCGAGGCAGCGTTCCGGCACGCTCTGGCACTCGATCCGCACAACGTCAATGCCAAGTACCAATACTCGGTCTCCCTCCTGCTCGCCAGCGGCGACGTGGCGCGTTCCCTGGCCGCTGCGCAGGGC
>JBJKSR010000022.1:0-3864 GCA_046703965.1 Gammaproteobacteria bacterium
CTATCCTCGCGCTTCGGGGGCGACACCGTCTCGCTGGAGGAGGATGCAGTACTGCGGCTCGTAGACTTAACGCGCGCCGGCGACCGCGCGGCCGGACAACGCCTGTACAGACAGCATGTGGACCGGGTATTCCGGACCGTGCGCGGAATATTGCGTTCCGACGTGGATGCAGAGGAAGTCACGCAGGACGCAATGCTCACCGTACTCACTTCACTCGATCACTACACCCCGCGAACTGGCACGCGCTTTGTCGCATGGGTGACGACCATCGCCGTGAACACGGCGCGACGGAGGTTTCGCCGACGGCGTCCCGAACTCATCGATCCGGGCGATCTACCGCGAATCACGGACGACGCTGTCGACCTCGAATGCGACGTCGATAACGAGAGTAAGCGCGAAGCATTGCTTAGAGCGCTTGCCGAGCTCGGCGAACGCGAGCGAGAAATCGTCAGCCTGCGGTACGGGGCCGAACTCGATGCCACTGAAATCGCCCGTATACTCGCCCTCGAACCCGCGAATGTGCGCAAGATTCTCGAGCGGACGCGCGTGCGCCTGGGCACGCGCATCGACGCATTATTAAAGTCCAATGGAAGTATCACATGATTCAAAGCGAACTTATCGACTCCTGGGTCGCGCTTGAGCCGACCCCGCGTCAGCGTCAACACATTGAAGCTCGCGTGCGCGGATGGCTCGACGCACGAGAATCATCGTTGGCATCCGAGTGGCTGGGGCTCCTTAAAGTCAGTCCGATTGCGGCACTTGGCTTCGCCGCCGTGGCGGCATGCCTAGTGCTGTTCGTCACGCCGCTGAGTTGGGTGATGTTTTCGGTATTCCGATGACATTCGCCCTAGCCCGCGCACTCAGTGTTCATTCGACCAGGAGCGCTTGCCCGCGAGGCGGCCCGCAAGCTCAGGATTGCGAGCGAGAGGTCGCTGACGATCGTGCACATCGCGTGATCTGACGATCTCGAACAAGAGAAGGGGTTTGCTGTGCCGCGAAGCGCTCCTGATATCGCTCATTCGGGGCGCCTATACGGCCGCGGTTAGTCGCGCCGGGTAGCTCACCTTCCCGGTCTCGTTCGCAAGTGTAATCGGCAGCATTCATACGAGCGTCTATCTCGCCGATATATCGGACATCGAGGAGTCCGTCGAGATCTCAGCCGGAATAGATGACGCCACGCGCCACTTTTCCGCATTGGTCACTGAAGTCTCGTTTGACCGACAACCAACATGTCGCCGCATGAAAATTTTGCTAGCCATCGAAGTAATCAAATCGATCGGTGGGCCCGCCGACCTTGGCACACTCGCCCATGTGGGACCGAGAGTCTTGAAAGGCGTGACGATGCGACAGCACTTCCCCCCGCCACGCCGAAATGCCACACAGTCAAAGCCCCGGGCGGACGTTTGACGACGAAGAGCCGTATCGGGCTTCTCAATGGGATGCGCCTGGTCTTGCGGGCGTCTCGCGCAGCATCACCACCGACGTCGGCGCCACTTTGAACGTGACCCCCTGGGTCGCGACCGGCAGGTCCTTGTGGCGCCACAGATCGCGCAGCCGCAGGGGTAAATATCCCGGGAGCCCGAGCTCAGACCATTTCAGCCGGATGTGCAGTGGCCGCTTGCCTCGATTGAGCAGCACCACCGCCTCCCTGCCGCCCGCGAGCGGCCGTGCCCAAATCTCGGCATTGCCGTGCCGGTACACCGGCCGTCCTTCGATGCCGAGCCGGTCCTGATCCACGGCGATCACTCCGCGGTTGGTGAGAATGGCCCGCGTCGCGGCACTCATGTGTGCCAGATCGTTACCCGCAATGAGCGGAGCGGCGAGGATCGCCCAAAGGCTGAACTGGGCACGGTATTGCGCGTTGGTCATGCCTCCGTTGCCAATTTCCAGCATATCCGGGTCGTTCCAGTGGCCCGGGCCGGCGTACCGGGCAAGGCCGACCTGGCGATCGAGAATATTCAGCACCCCGAGCGAGAACCCGTGCCTGCCGCTCCAGGCGTCTCGAATATCCGGCGTCGTGCGCCACAGATTGCCGCCAGCCGCCGCGCCCCAACGCCAGGGCTTGCGCACACCCCAATCGCAGATGCTGAATACGATGGGGCGTCCAGCCGCTCGCAGCGCGTCGCTCATGGTGGCATAAGCGGCGCGCGGCCGCAGGCCCCCAGTGTTGCACCAGTCGTATTTAAGGTAGTCGACACCCCACCGGGCATACTGGAGTGCGTCCTGGTACTCATGCCCGCGGCTCCCGGGCCGGCCTTCGCAGGTTTGGTCGCCGGCATCCGAATAGATGCCGAATTTCAACCCCAGCGAATGAACGTAGCTTACCAACGACTTCATTCCCTGCGGGAACCGGTTGTGACTGGGATAGATGTTCCCGTTGGCATCGCGGCCGCCTTGCCAACAGTCGTCAATTATCACATAGCGGTATCCGGCGGCCTTCATGCCCGAGCTGACCATGGCACGGGCCTCGCGCTTGATCAGTGCCGCGTTCACATGACACCCGAAGTGATTCCAGCTGTCCCAACCCATCGGCGGCGTCATCGCCAGTCCGTTCGCGGGTCGCGCATAAAAGTGCATGGGCTCACTCCCCAGCGCCGCCGGCACGTGTGCCAGCGCTATCGTCAGAAGTACGAGCATGATTCGCATTGAAGTCGACATAACTCTCTCCTCAAGCGCCGCAATACTGCTGCGCGATGTCTTCATAACGAGTCCGCAGACCCATGGAACCCACACACGTCGTAGGTCGCCCTGGTGCGGAGCGCTGCTAAAGCCCCGACCATCAAGTTCCCGATTGTTGCGCTGTGGCCAATTCACCTCTCGGATGCGCATCGCGAACCTGCTGTTGTGTCCAAAGATCGTCCAGTCAGCGGGCAACGTTCGCTCACGGGCGCGGAAATCGCACCTCTGGATTGAATGACATTTTTTGCCGGAATAGAAATGTAGGAGCGACTTCTGTCGAATTGCGCCCCGCTGCACGGACGGTTCCGCAGGGCCCGGCAAGGAGCCCATCCGAATGATTTCACACGATACCCCATGCCGGCCCATTCAGCCCTGCCGCTTGACACCCGCCACCGGCAGTGTAAACGACTGATCCCATCGGATGATGGATCGCGCCGGAACCGAACTGCCGATCCGTAGCTTTTGCGTCGGCGACTCCTCGGCGTGGCTGCGCCCCTTGAATGTCCGCTGGATTCTTCCGAGGCAACCACTGAATCCCTTGGGTTGGGGTGCGCCACAGGCAGGGTCTGATCGTTCGCGCTCTGCGCGGGATATGAGTCGACGGCGTGCGGGAAAGCGACGGACGGATCTTAAGGCCCCAGGGTATAGCAGCGAAGCTCCTCGTACGCCCCTTGTTCTGATATCACGACACAATTGGGAATGCCCCAGAAGCATCATTATCACCCGCCCCATGGCTAGACACCAGATGCCGCGACAGACGCGAAATGGCCTCCGCCTGCTCCTGAGGCGCGAGGGCCAAGTGTGGGACCGTCCGTGCTCAAAGGTTCACGATGACCCCGCGGCTCGCTGGAACATATACTGCCGCCGGCTCGGCGGTTAACGATGCACGGTCGGATCTGGGCTGGTGCGCCGAGCATGTCGTTCTCTAGAGGACTGAAGGGCTGAAGGGTGTATCGTGCTCAGCGACCTGACCGATCATCGCCGCTTCGGCTTTCTCGTATCGCTCGGCCTGATGTTTTTCCGCGGTGCCCCGGCATACCGTCAACTCGTGGGCTTCGAGGCTCTTTGACGGAACGAAGCGATCGCGTATCACGAGCCATTCCCAGCTCCTTCCGATGAACCCAGGTAAGACAGCCGTTGCGTTATCTCGAATTGCGGCGGCAGTACTGGCGACTACGCTTGCAT
>JBJKSR010000023.1:0-5050 GCA_046703965.1 Gammaproteobacteria bacterium
CTTCCTGTTGCGTCGCATGTCGTCTTGCCATGATCTGAACCTGTTTAACTCGCGGTAGAAGCGAGGGAGACCTTCTTGGCTCCCGCCTGCTTGGCACGGTCGATGGCTTCGACCATCAGGCCTGCGCGCGATCCGGGGCTGACCGCCACCACGACCTGGGCATCGGGATTGGTAGCCAGATCCTTCTCCACCTCGGGCCTTACGGCACTCAATTCCACCATGCGGGTGTTGCCGCCGTAACTGACGGCGATGGTTCCATCGGCCTTTATCTGGATCAGCACGATCTTGGATTCCTTGACCACCTTGTTCTGCGAACCCTGACTTGGGCGTGTCACGTCGATCCCCGCTTCATGCACGAAGGACGTGGACACGATAAAGAAGATAAGCATGATGAACACCATGTCCAGCATGGGCGTGATGTTGATCTCCGCCTCTTCCGGTTTTTTCTCGAAACGTCTCCGTCGAGCCATTGCCTAGGTCCTCAGAAATGTTGCATTTCGTCTTCGGCCTGCTCGACGGCGACTTTGGCGCGGCGCTCGACCGAGAAGGTGAAGTACAGAGTGAACACGGCTACCGTCATGGCCGACATGGTGGGGATCGTCGCTGCGGATACGCCCTGCGCCATGGCACGGGCGTTGCTGGAGCCGACGGTCGCCAACACGCCGAACACCTGGAGCATGCCCGTCACCGTACCCAGCAGGCCGAGCAGCGGAATGATCCCGACGATGGTCTTGATCATGCCGACGCCGCGGTTGGCCTCGATGGACAGCTCGGAGATCTTCTGTTCACGGATCTGCTTCGCGTACCACGACGTCGTATCGTCCCGGGCCTCCCATGCCTCGACGGTCTCGCGGCGCCGGCGCGGGAACACGAAAAACAGATAGCTATAGCGCTCGAAGATCAGCGTCCACAGGAGGATGGTGGCGATGAGGATGGCCCACAGGACATTCCCGCCCGCCTCGAAATAGTTCCTGAGGTCGATGAACAACTGCATAAACATTACTGGTTCGCCTTTTCAGCCTGCGACGCCAGGATGCCGGCCGTCTGCTCTTCCAGGATGTGTACCAGTTCCTGGGACTTACCCTGGATGGCGCCATGGAAAAATACCAGCGGAATGGCGGTCACCAGGCCCTCAACCGTCGTCACCAGCGCTTCGGAAATACCGTTCGCCATGAAGGCCGGGTTACTCGTGCCAAACAGGGTGATGGACTGGAATGTGTTAATCATGCCGACCACGGTACCCAGCAGACCGAGCAGCGGACCGATGGCGGCAATCAGCTTGATGAAGGCCTGGCGTGTCTCGATGACCGGCACCTCCTTCATAATGGCCTCGTCCAGCTTCAGCGACAGGGTCTCCACGTCGTCCTTGCGGTTCTGGTCGTACACCGAGAGCACGCGGCCGAGCGCGTTGTTCGGGCTGGGGGTACCGGACTTGAGCTGCGCCTTGATCTTGCGGCTGGTGATCGTCAGCGTGATGCCGCGCTCCAGGCAGATCAGCAGCGCGATCGCGAACAGCACCAGGATCGAATAGCCGATGGGACCGCCGTAGTTGAGCTCCTGCATGAAGCCCGGCGCCTGCATCAGCAGGCTGATCAGCTGGCCGCGCGTGGCGTCGATACCGGCGGCAACGAACTTGTTGCCACTGGAGTTATAGAGGTGGGCCACGCTGCTCGTATAGCGTCCGGGAGGCTGGCTGGGGACCACCACCAGCGCCTGCGAGGACGGCTCGTACTGCAGGTACTTGTCGCCCATGACGGTGTTGAAGGCGCCGATGCGCACCACCTCGGTGCTCTTCTTGCTGCCGTTCTTGAGCGTAACGTCGGTCTTGTACTTGACCACCTGCCCTTGCTCGACCATCTGCTGCAGCATGTCGTACCACAACTTCTTCAGGTCGTGGATGGAAGGCAGCGCCTTGCTCGCGGCCAACTTCGCGGCGAACAGACCGCGGTTCGGATACTGGGCCGAGATCAGCGAGCTGTCCAGCGAACTCTTGAATTCGCCCGCCGTCTGGCGCACCGTGCCGAACACCTGGCCCAGGTTGCCCTCGCGCGTATTCAACGTGGTGGTGAGGTTGCCCAGGGTCTTCTCGTTCGCGTCGAACTTCGATTGCAGCGCGTTGGTGCGGGCCTTCTCCTGCGCCAGTTCCTTCTCAGCCTCCGCCAGAAGCGCCTTCTGGCGATCGTGCGCCTGCTCGAACTTGTGCAGGCGGGCCTGATCCTCGGCCGTCTGGTGTTGGAGGTCGGCCTGCACGGCCTGCAGCAACTGCTGCAGCGTATCCGGCTGCGACGGCGCATCAGCCGCCCGTGCCGTGGCGCCCAGGCCGGCCACGACCGGCAATGCGGCCAGGGCGACGAAAAGCGGAATCGATTTAATCAAATGCTTCATTGTCTCTGTTCCTCGCGCTTACTGCGACTGCTGCTGCGCTGCAACGGGGGGCAGCACCGGCAGGTTCAACAAGGTGGGGGAAGTCTGCTTGCGGGCCATCTGCAGGCCCTGGGAGACTGCCCGGCGGAAGCCGTCGGCAACCTGCCATTTCCGTTCACGCTGGTTCCAGCAGCCCGTCTGGGACTGATCCAGCGTCTGGTAGCAGAGCACGATCCGCCCGATTTGCAGGAAATCCACCGTCTGCGGCTTGTTGTTCACCGTGAGCTGGCCGCGGTAGACGTTCATCTTGCGCCCGGCCTCCAACTCGTTCTGGTAAGCGGACATGATCTGGCGATAGCGCTCCGAGATACTGACGTCGGAATCGGTCATCAGGTCCTGCAGTTTCTGCACCGTCTGCTCGCGCTGGTTAAGCTGATAGGGAACATCCAGCTTAATAAAATGGTCGAGGCCGGTGATCATCTCCTGCATCAGCGGCACGATGCCGTGGGCAACGTCGCTAAGTTCCCCCAACTGCTTGTTGAGCGAGGTGATCCGGGATTCCTGGTTGTCGATCAGACCCTGCAGATTGTCGTTGTATTTCTTGAGCTGGTCTATCTGCTGTTCGGTCGACAAGTATTTCGCCTGCAACTGCCCCGTGGAATCCGAGAGATTGTCGATCTTCTGTTGAGTCTGCGCAGCGTGCTTCACGATGCTCTGCTGCGTGGACACGGACTGGTTCAGCGTCTGCTGCTGGGCTTCGGCCGGCAGCGAGGTCGCCGCCAGAGCAAAGCCGGCAAGCAGTACACCCAGTCCCGCAATCGCCGATTTAGACATAACTGTATACCCTTTGAAGAACTGTTTTAAAAACACCAGAGCCGATACGCTCGTCCAAGCCTGCCCGGATGCAGGTTAGCGATCCTAGCAGGATATGCGGAAAAACGAAAGCAATCCCGTGGCCCTGTCAATACGGGAAGCCCGCGCGTCGTCCGGCCTTCGCGGACATCCACCCGACCGATATGACGCTTTGAGTTTCTATACTGCACCAATTGAATCCGATTCGCAAGAACTGACGGCCCCGGGCGACCCCGTCGGGGTTTAATACAACCTATTGTTTTGTAATGAGTTTTAGACCGAATCGCGGCTTACATTACAAACCGCCCGCGCTCGCATTCCGAGGCTCGGCGCCGACATCCCGGCCCGCCTTCCGGCCGCAACCGGAGCAAGCCCAAACAGCGCCAGCTGTCACAGTCAACCGGGCCGCATGGTCCGCCGCAAGGGCGCCGCTCGCGGGTCGGGCCAGATCGTACGGCCCGTGCCCTCCCCCCCCCATCCTCCCGGTGTCCTCCCGGTGCCGCGAGGCGGGTTACCACGGAGCATCCCGCGTCGGTACATGACAGCGTCGCCCGCACGCAACGACCGCCATCCCGCCGCCGGCGGATGCGGAGAACCCTTTCCGACCAGACTCGGGCGCAAACCGGATCAGGCAACGAAGATGAAGCGAACGATCGAATGGTCACCGGCGGTCCTCGTCTCGACCCGATCGGGATGGATCCCCGTCAGGAACAGGCTGATTCCGTGCGCGAATGCCTGTTCCTCATCGAGATGCCGGTAGTGGACGCTTCCGCCGGGCAGGCGGACGACCGGCCCGACGTAACGCAGCTCCACCACGAGATCGATATCGTTATAGGACAGTCGGCAGGACTCGAAGCGCTCCACGCCGGACGCCGCCTTGAGGCCCTCGACCGCTTCCTCGACGCTGACGCGGCAGACCCGGGCAATGTCGGCGGGCACCTTCCACGCGCGGCAGCGCTCGGGGATGTCGGCAATGAACCGTTCGATCGAACCGAAGCTGCCGCCCTCGACCGAGGCCGACCGGCGTGCGCCCAGCCGGAACAGGATGGTGAGCACGATGGCGCTCAGCACGCAGAGCGAAAGCGAACCGCCGGTAAACGTGCGCAGTTCCTGGGGCAGCGAACGGAAATAGCCGGGGTAGACCTGGTGGCTCAGCGCGAGCAGGATGGATATGCCGATGGTGAAGGTTGCGCGCACGTCCAGCGCGCGCGACACCATGATCCCGATACCGCCGGCGATCATCAGCGACCCGGTAAACACCAGCATGCCCCCGGCCACCGACAAGGGCAGCGCCAGGAAGAGCGTGCCGAACTTGGGGACGAAGGCCACCGCCAGCAGAATCGCGGCGCTGGCAAAGGCAATCCAGCGGCTGGTCGCGCGCGCCGCGTTGGAAACGCCGACCAGGCTGGGCGCCGTATTCAGTCCGGGCGCGCCGAGCAGGCCGGCGACCACGCACCCGAGGCCATCGGCCAGGGCGCCACGCCGGATCGGCGGCATGACGGGTCGCTTCCAGCCCGCATCGTTGATCTTCTCGCAGGTCGTGACCACCCCGATCGTGCGCAGCGTCGCCGCGATTGCGGCCGCGAGGAATGGAGGCACCAGGGCAGGATCGAAGGCGAACGACAGATGCGAAACGCTCGGGGCGGCGATCCAGGCGCTGTCCCGCACCGTAGCGACCGCATGCGGCGATATCAGCCCGAGCCCGATCGCAACCGCCGTGCCCGCGGCAAGCCCGATCAGTGTCGCCAGCAGCCGGAAGATGCCCCGGCCCCAGATCGTGATCGCGATGGCGGCCGCCAGGGTCACGAACGCGGCCACCACCTGCGGCGCTACG